>SCUD01000182.1 GCA_004297335.1 Gammaproteobacteria bacterium | reverse complement strand
CACCGCCAGCGACCCGCCGCTCGTGGCCAGCGCCGCGATGCTGCCCTGATGGTCCTCGAGCACATAGCGGACCGTGTTGGCCCCGGCCGAGGTCCGGGAGTAAACCGCCACGGTCTGCTCTCCAGCAAACAGGTAGTGGCGCCAGTCAGTCCCGGCGGCGGTTGTCACCTTTTCCAGAAACTGGCCGAGCCGGAGCGTGGTATCGGTACCGGAGGGGCCGGCATAAACGTGCTTCCACCGCTCCCGGTTCGGGCCGTAGGAAAACTCGTCGTACACGCCGCCGCTCTGGTTGACCCGGCTGGGGTAGTTGTAACTCGTCCAGGTGATGCTCTGGCCGCTGCGGCTGATGGCGTTGCCGTTGGCGTCGTAACTGTAGGTCACCGCCCCGCCCGCTGCGCTCAGCAGCTGGTGCCGCTTCGTCGCGTGATAGCTCCACTGGCCGGCGCCGAGGTCGGTCTTCTGCGTGAGGTTGCCGAGCGGGTCATAGCCATAGCTGACCGTGGTCGCGCCGACCACCGAGGACTGCAGCCGGTGCAGATCGTCGTAGTAGAGATCCTCGGTCAGGCCGAGCCTGTTGTCCTGGCGCTGGGTCAGTGAGCCGACCTTGTCGTACAGGAATCCCAGGTTCTGCAGACTGGTGCCGCCGTTCACGCTCGATACCGCCCTGAGCTCCCCGGTCACCACATCGAAGGTGCGGCTGGTCGCAATGTTCGCGCCCAGCGACTCGCTCAGCACCTGGTTGCGGGCATTGACCGCGTTCGCCTGCCAGTAGACCGTCCCGGTCGAGCCGCAGGCCCCGGCCGAACTGCTGTCCGTCAGGCTCCGCAGATAGCCGTTCTGGTAGCCATACTGGACTTTGACCCGGCAACTGCCGGTGCTCTGCGGATACGTGACCTTCTCCAGAAAACCCTGCGTCGCGTGGTACTCGAAGTCGACCTGATAGGCGACCGACTCGGCCGTGAAGGTGACACCGGTCTGCCGGCCGGCGCCGATCCCGCCGCTCGCCTGGTACTGGTACTGCTCCTTGTAGGACGGGTTGCGGGTCTCAATTAGCTGGCCGACGTTCTTCAACGCCGGCGTCGCGCCCCAGATCCACTCGCTCAGCCCCTCCGGCTCCAGCCGCGTCCGCGGCCGCGACAGCCGGTCGAACGTCGCGCTGAATGACTGGCCCTTCGCGTCCGTCCAGCCGTAGGTGTCCCCAAACGCGTTCGGCCAGTAGTCCCACGCCCCCATGTCCATGTCGCTCGACTGAGTGCGGAACGCAGCCGCGCCGTAAGCGTACGTGGCCGAGAGCAGCGTGTTGCCCTGGCTGTCAGTCACCTGCAGCAGGCTGCCGAAGCCGTCGTAGGCGAAGTTCTGATAATAACCGGCATGGTCGATCGTCCGTGCCAGCTCGCCGGTGGCGTTCTCGACCCGCCAGCGGTCCTTGCCCTCGGCGTCGACGACGCGGGTCCTGAGTCCCTGGTAGTAAACCAGTGTCGACTGCGGCGCCGGGTTGGATTCCGAGATCGGCCGCTCGATGACCGTCACCCGGCCGATCAGGTCGCGGCTGAAGGTAGTCCAGTACGGGGTGCAGCTGCTCCAGCGGCACGGCGCCGAGGTCCGGTACAACTCCAGCTTGTCGTTGTACTGCCGGTCGTTGCGATCGTAGCTGCCGTCGACCAGCCGGCGGCTGCTCGACAGCACCCGGTCGAAGGCGTCGAGATAGATCCGGGTGTCGTTGATCGTCCCGCCCGCTGAATCGAGCTCGGTCTCGACCACGGTCATGCGGTTGTTGCTGTTGAGGCAGCCGCCGCTGACCGCAGCGCAGTCGTTGTACGCCCGGCCGGTTACGGTGTTATCCACCGCCCGCGTCTCGCGGGTCGTGCGCCCGAACGCGTCGTACTGCCAGCTCACGGCCACCCCGTTCGGGTCGGTCCGGCTCGTCTCGAGGCCCTTCGCCCAGTCCCAGCTCAGCGTCGTGATCTCGCCTTCGGCGTTCGTGACCGTCACCGGCAGCCGGCCCGGCTCACTGGCGCCGGCCACATATTCGATGCTGGTCACCCGATCTTCGTACTCGGTGGCGTTCTTGAGCCCGGACAGTGTTTCCTGCCTGAGGTTGCCAAAGCCGTCGTACAGCAAGCTGCGGGTGAGCGCCTGCGCCGCCCCCGGCTGGATCCCCTCTGAGTCCAGCCGGCAATAGGTTGCCGTGTTCCAGACCTGCGTGCGGGTCCGGGAAATCATCCCGCCGCCATAGGAGGGAGAATGCGAGCCCCGGACCTCGATGCTGCCTGGCTTGCCCAGGCACCAGTTGCCCGTGTTGCTGGTCACCGAACTGAGCAGCGTACGGGTGGTGTAAGTCTCGCCGGGCTGCACTCCATTCGCGCCGGTTGCTGGCTCGGCGACCTGCGTGGTCGTGTCAGTGATCGTGCCATAGCTGTCGATCGCCGCGACCGTCGTGGTCGTCGTGCGCTTGAGCTGCGTATCGCAAGTGCCGCCCACCTCGTATTCGCTCGATACCGACTGAGCGACATAAGGCAAGGCGTAAGTATCGAAGCCTGTTCCTCCGGAAACCGAATCCGTGGTGATCACCGCGGTGCGGATCGGCTGCGTGCCGCCCGGCTGATAGATCCCCTGTTCCGTGATCATGCCGGTGTAGGGCAGGGCGCGCTGGTCGTAGGTCGTGATCGTGACGAGGTTGTTGCGGTCGTCGGTCACCTTGATGGAACCGAAGCCCTTGAACTGCGTCTGGTTGACATTGCCGGCATCCTGCAGCGACGGCCTGAGACCTCGGGACGGCGCCGGGTTCGGTGTAGCGGTCACCGACGAACCGGACAGCCCCGTCTGCCAGTCGCTCTGAATGCCGATCTGAGCGTCGCTGTACTCGTAGGTTTTCCGGTAGGTGGTGCCGACCCCGTCGCTGAAATCCACCGCCGACGGCACGATGATCGGTCCGCGGAAATTGACGTTCGGGAAAGTCGCTCCGCTGCCCGGCGTGTAGGACCCCTGGCTGATCGAAGTATAGGTCGTCGCAATCGTGTTGTTGTAGCCGTCGGCAATGCTGTTCATGAGATCCGGCGCCGGACCGTTGCGGATCCAGGCGACGAACTGGCCGTTCAACTTGATCGCCCCGAAGTCGTCCAGGCCGTCGGCATTCAGGTCCATCGGTACGCTGTAACTCGGACTGCCGGTGGCGACGCCGGTCGAAACACCCGCCTGCAGGCCGGAGCCGTTCGACAGATACACATACCAGGTACTGTTGGAACTCTGCGGAACGAGAATGTCATCGTAGCCGTCACTGTCCCAGTCCCGAACTACGGACTTGTTGAAGTCCGAGGCATTGACGGTCCCGGCCGTCACCGCGCTCGCAAGACTCCGGCCGGTACTGATCCGGTAGACGAGGCTTCCAGTCGAGCTCACGTAAGCGAAATCGAAGTAGCCGTCGCCGTTGAAATCGCCCGTCCGGATGGCCGCGGTGGCCCTGGTGGATCCGATATCCCAGACGCCCTGGCCGCCACCCAGCAGGGCCGACGAAAGATAGGTGACGATGCCGCCCGGGAAGCTGATGACTGTCCGCACGAAGCCCACGTCCCGGATGCCATCGCCGTTCAAATCGACCGCTCGGCGATGGGAGCGGACGTCCTGACCCGGGAAAGTACTCACATACAGCTGCCCGCCAGGTGAGGTGTAGAGCGTGGTAGCCGTCGCCGAAAAGCCGGGCGCACCGGTATTGCGATAATTGACCTTGATTTCGCTCAGCGAGGCCCAGACAAGATCGTCGCGTGCGTCGCCGTTGATGTCGAGGCCTATTGCGGCCAGCCCCGTTCCTCTGACCGTCCCAGTATCGACAGGAGCGAGCAATCCGGCGTCGCTGCCGCGCACCACCCACCAGGTCGTGCCACTGTAGGGCACAAGGAAGTCATCCCTGCCGTCCTGGTCGTAATCGATGGCGAGGGCACTGCTGTAACCAGTATTGGAAATTCCGGAGTTGACGGCCGTACCGAATCCCCCGCCCGATGTGGCCAACTGGTACATCCAGGTACCGGCACCGGACGTACTGCTCGATGAATAGACAAGATCGGTGCGGCCGTCCCCGTTGACGTCGATCGCGAGCGGACTGATGGGCGCCGTCCCCGATGGAGTCTGCCCGCCGACACCGGCGGTCAGTGACGTGTAGCCGAAGGTCGTCGGCGCATAGCATTCGAGCGGACTGCCGGCGCACTCCTGCACCGAGTCGAGCAGACTCAGGCCAGTTTGCGACAGCGTTGAGTGGTAGGTCAGCTCATAGCGCCGGATCAATGTGCCGGTTGGCACGTGAGTGACATTGATCCGATCGATGCGCTTGTTGTTCTTGAGTTGCCCGCCGCCGAGATACTGCGTATTGCCAGACTCGTCGCCCGTCGGCTTGATCTCATACACGAAGCTCAGCCGATACGCCGCTGCGGTGCCTTGGCCAGTGTTGCTGGTGTAATCGACCTGCAGAATCCGGTATTCGCCGTTGGGCGCGCCGTCTTCCTGATAGGTGAAGAGAACCGTATTGCCCTCGCGGTCCATGATCCGGGTCAGGGCCCAGATGTAGGCGGTCGAGGTAAAGCCAGTCGCTGTAGACTCGATTCGCGAGTCGGCAGAGTTGCCGTACTCGTAGATCAGGCCGTCCTTGCGCTCGACCTTGAACCACTGCGGGTCGCCGGCACTCCCAAGCCCCATCACTGTCACCCGCGAGGCGACATCGACCTGCAGCCGGTAAGTGGAGCCGTTGGCGCCATAAGTGCCACTGGCCAGGCGCAGCCGGTTGCCGTCGAGACAGAACTTGTCCGTGGTCGTGAGCATGATCTCGTCAGCCACGCCGTCCTGGGCCACCGTCTTCGGGCAGCGATTGATGGTGGACAAGCCGGATACCGCCCAGCCCACGCCGCTCAAACGCGACAGCCGGCGATGCTCGTAGCTCAGGGCCAGCTGGGGCGCCAGCCCCTTGACTCCGGGCGGCACATTGATCGGAACCGCGTACGTCTGCTCGCCCGTTCTCGAAACGTCAAACGAACCCACGGTCCGGCCGGTGGCTGCCGCGGCGTGTGGAGCAATACACACCAGTACAGCCGCTGCCAAGCATATGCCGATCGTCTGCAGGAGAATGTATCTTCCGTGTGGCATGGCGCGAGACTCTCCGGTCAGGAACCGTCATCCGGACCCGTGTCCAGCGGACACATATCGAGACAGGCGAGATACTCCTTGATGTTGTCATCCCCGCAGTTGAGCGACCAGTCGTAACGGGGTTTGTTCGGATTGTCGGGTACGCTGCAGGCGGTGAGCAGGGCATCCCGCCGTATCTGGCAGGTATTGGCACACTGCGCGTGCTCGAAGGACGGCGGCTGGCTTCGCGCCGGCGGATACTCCAGAGCCGCCGGCGCTGTGGCATCGGCGGTCGTCGCCGGGGCCACCGGATCGTCGGCCGCGGCAGCAAGACAAAGGAGGGACAACAGGACGCCGGGAGCCACGGTGTAACTACGATGAGCGAACATCCTCATTGGGCCATTCATCCTGCTCTCCTCCTGGTGCGCTGTCGTCGGTGCCGGCGCTCCGTCTATTCCGGGTACCGCAAAGTCTCCTGTCCAGGCGTTTCCGACAGACCGCTGACCAGCGTTGCATCGTCCCGGACCAGCCGGATCGCAAGATCCGCTCCGACCTCTATTTCGATTTGGCGCGAATGCAATCCCGCATGAGGTGGCAACGGCAGCGGCGCCGCGTCGCGAACCGCGGCCAGCAGCTGGTCCTGCTGCGCGAATGATCTGGAACAGGTCTCCATGTCCAACCGGATGATCCGGCCAGCAGAATCCTGATCGACCCGCAAACGGCAGGCCGGCACCGGCAGTCCAGGCCCGCTGCCGGCCGTCCAGCCGAGAGTGCGTGCCAGACGGGCCTGCAGCTGGCGGCGATAGATGGCTCTCAATGCGCTGGCGTCCGCGATCTCACCGGAGGCGCGTGGCTCGGGCGCGAATGCGGGTCTCGGGTGAAGCCGGCGATGCGTTTCGTCCTCTTTACGTTCGCGCAACACGGCAGCCATCGGCGAACGAGGCAGCGATGCCCGCGTTCGCTCCGGATCAACGAAGTACACTTCGAGAGCATCCCCGCTCGGGTCGCCCACCTGTGCAAGCTGCAGCGTGGCCATCGACGGCCGCGCGCTCATCACCAGCAGCACTGCAAGCGCGATGTTCACAATCAGCGCTCCGGCGAACGATAGCGCTGGAGAGACGATGTGCTGATTCCGCGGCGGGCACGCCGGCCACAACCGCCAAGCTCCGATCGATACCGGCGCCTGCCAATAACGAAACTCGAGACGATGAGTGTTCACGGCTCAGTGACTTCACTCGACCCGACCCGGGATCCAGTCGCGCTAACCGAGTGCACCGGGACGCTACCTTACGAAAGCCTGCGCCACTCCACGCAGACCATCTACCTGGAAGGCGCCGCCACACCCTGCATTCCGGTCGATGCTGCCGAGATCCCTCTGCCCGTACGTTCCTGACGAGAGACGCTTGTTCCTTTGCGAAGACTTTGCGCTCAGGGCTCATCGCATGTCAAGAAGCTAAGCTGAGCGCCGTCGCGGCCGCTCGCGCTCCCGGCACTCAGCGACCGCCAGGCTGCAACCCGGCCGCCGCGTCGAGCAACGGCTCCACCAGCGCCAGCAGGCGATCGAGCGCCCCGCGGTTCTCGTCGACCACCCGCCGCCCGGCATCACCCATCGCCGCACGCTGTTGCGGCTGGCTGAACAGTTCGATCACGCGGCGTGCCAGCTGGACGCTGTCATTGACGACGCTCGCAGCGCCGGCCTCGATGAGCAGGCGCATCGCCGCCTCATCGTTGAAGCAGTGCGGCCCGGTCAGCACCGGCTTGCCGACGGCCGCCGGTTCAAGCAGGTTGTGGCCCCCGACCGGAACCAGGCTGCCACCGACGAAAGCCACGTCGGCTGCAGCGTAGAAGCCCGTCAGCTCGCCCATGCTGTCGCCCAGCATGACGGCTACCCCCGGCCCGATGGTGTCCTCACTCGAGCGGGTCACGAAGGACTCGCCACGGCGAAGCAGCAGTTCGCGCACCGCGCCGAAGCGCGGCGGATGCCGCGGAACCAGCAGGAGCAGCGCATCCGGGAACTGCTCGCGCACGCGACGATGGGCGTCGAGCACCACCGACTCCTCGCCCTCGTGCGTACTGCCGGCCACCCAGACCGGTCGCTGGTTCGCGTGTTCGCGGCGCCAGCGGGCACCCTGCTCCGCGGTCTCCGGTGACGGCTCGAAGTCAAACTTGATATTGCCGGCCACATGCGTGCGCTCGGGTGCCGCACCGATGGACAGGAACCGTTCCGCGTCGCGCGTGCTCTGCGCCGCAATCACGATGCCGTGCGACAGCGTCTGCCGGAACAGCGGCACGAGGCGCCGATAGCGCCCGACTGAGCGCGGAGAGATGCGGGCGCTCGCCAGCACCAGTGGAATGTCGCGGCGCCCGCATTCCGCGTACAGGTTGGGCCACAGCTCGGTTTCCAGGATCAGGGCGAGCCGCGGCCGCACCCGATCGAAGAAGCGCCGCACCGAACCGGGGAGATCGACCGGCACATAGCGCAGCTGCACGGAATCGCCGAACAGCTGCCGGGCCCGGTCGGCACCGGTCGGCGTCACCGTGGTGATCAGCACGGGGTATTGCGGATAGCGCCCGAGCAGGGTCCGGACCAGCGGCGCGGCAGCCTGCATTTCCCCTACCGACACCGCATGGATCCAGATCGACGGCGCCGGAAGAAACTCCCCGAGCCCCAGCCGCTCGCCCAGGCGTGCGCGATGGCCCGGAGCGTGCCGGCTGCGCCAGAACTGCAGGGCGAGTCCGGGCACGGCCGCAAGGTGAATGAGCAGGTTGTAGAAGAAACGCACGGCGTTCAGCCGGGCGGCGCGTCGTGCATCGCACGCAGGATCGCGAAGCCGCTGCGCCAGTCACTGCGATCTCCCGCCAGCTTCGCCAGGCTGCGGCCGAGCCGGGCCAGTACTGCCGTACGCCAGGTTCCTGGCCGGCGCATCCGCCCGCGATCGAAGTCGATCAGCCAGACAGCGTCGCGGTCGTCGAGCAGGATGTTGCCGGCAGCCAGATCCGCGTGATGTACACCGGCATCGTGGAAGCGGCGCAGCGTGCGCCCGATGGCTGCCCAATGGGTATCGTCCAGCGCCCCCGCCTGCAGGAATTCCGCCAGCGAGTGCGTCTGCGGGAGCCGCTCGGTCAGGATCCCGGCGACGTAGCTAAACGCATCGCGCTGGTAGCCGGCCGCAACCGGCGCCGGTACCGGCAGCTTGAGTTCCCGCAGGCGCGCGAGCAGGCGCAGCTCGCGGAAGGGTCGCGTACGCTCCTCACCGAGATACAGGAAGCGCTCGCGCACCAGTCGCGCCGGCAGGCCACCCCGCAGGTAACGGCGCAGCGCCCAGCTGCGTGCACCGTCCTCGATGAAGTGGATGGATCCGCGCCCGCCTCGCTGCTCCTGCAGCACCGATCGCGCACGCCAGTACTCGCAGTCGAACAGCTGCCATCCGGGATCCGTAACTCGCCCGGGATCAAAGAGCATCGCGCCGCGCTCGACTGCGAGCCGCTGCAACATCGGGCGTCAGCGCGTCAGCACGAACTCGGCGCTGCAGTAGGGACACATCGCCCGGCCGGTCCTGGCGATCGGCAGGTAAACCCGCGGGTGGCTGTTCCACAACGACATGCCGGGCATCGGACAGGACAGCGGCAGGTCGTCCCTGGTGACCTCGTAGTGCCGCGAGGAATTGGGTGGAAGCGATCCGCGCCCTGCTGTTTCGGTAGCCTGCACTGCTAAAGCCCCTGGTAGTGACCGCGCATTATAGCGGCTCCGCGCCCGCGACCATGACCCGTTCCCAGATGGCCGTGACGCGGGCCCGCTTGGCGGCAAACGGCTCGGCTGCGTCCACTGCCGGCTGCTGCTCGAGCGACAGGCGGTGCGCGGCCTGGCGATAACGGCGATAGGCGTCGACCAGGGTGTCGATCACGCCATGGTCCACGAGGGCGGCCGATCCCACCGACTCCAACTGCCGGATCGTATCGGCAAACTCCAGCAGCGGCGGATGGCGGTCGGCCCAGCGCAGTACCCAGTACTGGGCGAGGAACTCGATATCGGTGATGCCGCCTGGATCCTGCTTGAGGTCGAAGCGTCCCGGATGCGGTCTCGCATGCTCGGCGCGCATACGGTCCCGCATCGCGAGGATTTCCTCGCGCAGGCGATCGCGGCGCACTGCCTCGATCAGCACGGTACGACGGACCCGCTCGAACTCGGCGCCGAGTCCGGTATCGCCCGCAACCCAGCGCGAATGCAGCAGCGCCTGATGCTCCCAGGTCCAGGCCTCGCCGCGCTGATAATCCTCGAAGGCGCGGATCTGGGTGAAGGCGAGTCCGCCCTTGCCGCCCGGGCGCAGCCGCATGTCCACCTCGTACAGGCGGCCGGCGGCCGTCGGCACCGTGAGCAGGTGCACGAGCCGCTGGCCGAGGCGGCCCAGGAAGAGACCGTTGTCCACCACTTTCGGCCCCGCGGTCAGCTGGCGCCCGCCAGTGGAATCGTGCAGGAACACGAGATCGAGGTCCGAGCTGTAGCCGAGTTCCATGCCGCCGAGCTTGCCATAGCCGACCACCGCGACCCGGACCGGACGCAGCTCATCGCCGTCACTGCACAACGGCGCACCGTGCACGTGGGCGGTCTGCTGCCAGGCGAGGGCAAGGGCCTCCTCGATGATCAACTCGGCGACTTCCGTCAGGCGGTCGCTGACCTGCATCAGCGACAGGCGTCCGGTCAGGTCCAGCATCGCGATGCGAAACGTCGCCGCCCGCCGGAAATGCCGCAGCGCATCCACCTGGCGCTCGGCATCGTCACCCGCCTGGCCGATGCGCACGGCCAGCTCCTCGGCGAACTGGGCGCGATCCGGCAGTGCCTCGAACAGGCGCGCATCGAGCAGTTCATCGAGCAGCAGCGGGTGGGCGGCGACCTGCTGGGCGAGAAAATCGCCGAGCCCGCAGGCCTCGACCAGGCGCTCAAGCGCTGGCGTGTTCTCGATCAGCAGGGCGAGATAGGCGGTGCGTCCGCCAATCGCCTCGAGGATACCGAGCAGGCGCCGGACGACCGCCGCTGCATCGGCGGCGGCATGGGTCGTCACGACCTGGCGCAGCAGGCGCGGCAGCAGCGTTGCGAGACGCCGGCGCCCGGATTCATCGAGCCGGCGGAAGTACCCAGACTGGCGAAATTCCCGCAACGTCGCCACCACGGCATCCGGCTGCGCGAGGCCGATGCCGGCGAGTTCGCGCCCGACCTGGGCCAGGTCGGGCTCCGCCTGCCACAGGGCAGCGAACTCCGCTCCTGCATCCGCCTGCCCGCGCGGGCCAAACACGACATCGTTGAAATGACCAGTAACCACCGCGCGCCAGTGTTCCAGTCGCGCGGCAAAATCCGGCCAGTCCCGGCAGCCCATCGCGACCGCCAGTCGCTCACGACCAAGCGGATCCGCCGGCAACGCATGGGTCTGCTGGTCGGCCACCATCTGCAGGCGGTTCTCGGTCCGCCGCAGGAACTCATAGGCCGGGCCGAGATCCGCGACGACCGCCTGCGGCAGCAGACGGGCACCGGCGAGCTGCGGCAGGACCTGCTGCAGCGCAGTGTTCTGGAGCCGGGGATCCGAGCCACCGCGGATCAGCTGGTGGGCCTGCACGATGAACTCGATCTCGCGGATGCCACCCGGCCCGAGCTTGACGTGGTCGCTGAGATCGCGGCGAGCCACCTCCCGGGAGATCAGCTCCTTCATGCCGCGCAGGCTCTCGAACACGCCGAAGTCGAGGTAGCGACGATAGACGAAGGGCCGCACGACCTCGGCGTACAGGCCGGCATAGAGGCCCGCGCCCGTGATCGCGCGGGCCTTGACCCAGGCATAGCGCTCCCAGTCACGGCCATGCTTCTGCAGGTATTCCTCGAAGGCGCCGAAGCTGACGACCAGCGGCCCCGATTCGCCAAACGGCCGCAGCCGCAGATCGACGCGGAAGACGAAGCCCTCCGCGGTCGGCGCGTCGAGCAGGCGGATCACGGCCTGGCCGAGCCGCGTGAAATAGTCTTCGTTGGCGATGCGCCGGCGCCCGTCGGTCTCGCCGGACCGCGGATACAGGAACACCAGGTCGATGTCGGACGAAAAGTTCAGCTCGCGGCCGCCGAGCTTGCCCATGCCGAGCACCACCAGCTCCTGTGGCTCGCCCTCGGGGGAGCGCGGCCGCCCGTAGCGTGGGATGAGCGTGCGCTCGGCGAACTCGCGGGCCACGATGACCGCGGCGTCAGCCAGGTTCGACAGGTCCTCGAGCACCTCGGCGAGCGGCGCGCCTGCGACGATGTCGCGCCAGACGATACGAACCAGTTCGCGCCGGCGCAGGCGGCGCAGGCCATCCATGAATGCGCCCTCATCGTCATCGACTGCGAGCAGCGCCTGTGCCGCCGCGAGGATCTCGCCGGACCGCCGTGACCGGCCGAGGTCGCCACTCGCCGCCATTTCCGTGAGCAGGGCAGGCTCGCGCGTCGCCGCCTCGGCCACGAACTCGCTGGCCGCGAACAGGCTCTCGAGCCCGGCTGCGATACCGGGCGGCAGGCTGTCGCTGGCGCCGCCGGCCTCGCGCCAGCGCGCCAGCAGCTGGCTGGTGCGCTCACGCAGCAGCTGGTTGCCCGGCACGGCCTCGGCGACTTCCAGTGCTCCTTCATGGCACAGCCCCTGGATACGGGCGTCGAGATAGACACGCGCGGCGGCCGGACCGAGGTGTCCAGGTACTTCGTCGGAGTCAGTCATCTCGGTCATCGAGCGCGCAGTCCCGGCCAGAGTCGTCCGGATGATGCCGGTACGGCACAGTCCGCACAACCGCGGCGCCGGCGAGGCAGCCACTGACCCGCGCAAGGCCTGCAAAGGGCGGGACGGGGCGGGTGAGGCAGCCGGGGGCCCGCGCGCGAGTGCGTAAGTTCGGGCGGCACGAGCGCGCGGGCCCCCGGCTGCCTCACCCGCGCCGCGCTGCCCTCTCAGCGTCAGGTAGAATCGCGCTCCCGGAGCCACAGTCACGATGGTCCACCTCGCGTACCGGCGTCGCCCCGTCGCCCTGCCCTATCTGCTGCGCGCGCTGTGGCCGCTGCCCCGTAGCGGCGAGCTGCGGCCGCAACTGTCCGCGAGCTGGAGCGGCCACCGGGTCGATCCGCGCGAGCTCGCAGAGTACCTGCGCATTACCAGCCTGCCGCCCGGCGACACGCTGCCGCTTCTGTACCCGCTGACCTTCGGCTTCCGCCTGGTCATGGCGATCCTGACGCACCCGACCTTCCCTGTACCGATCTTCGGGCTGCTGCAGATCCGCAACCAGATTCGCTGCCATCGTCCGATCCCGGTCACGGCCGGCATGGACTTCGCCACCTCCATCGCCGCGGTGCGGCTGGTTGCAAGAGGAGCCGAATTCGACCTCGCGACCCGCGTGCAATGCGGTGACGAGCCGGTGTGGGAGAGCGTGACCACGATCTTCGCGCGTGGCCGCTTCGGCGAGGCGCAGCCACCGGCTGCCCTCACGCGCGCGCCCGATGTAAGATCTCCGGTCGCCGCCGAGTGGAACCTGCGCGATGCCGACCACTGGCGCTTCGGCCGCTTCACCGGTGACTACAACGGCCTGCACTTCTCGGACAGCTATGCGCGGCAACTTGGCTTCCGGCGGGCGCTGTATCATCCACCGCGCGTGCTGGCGGAGTGTCTCGGACGGCTGCCGGTCAGCGCCGCGGGACCGGCCTGCTTCGACGCCTGGATCAAGGGACCGGTGCCACACGGTGCGAAGGTGCGGCTGCATGCCGACACAGACGCCGGCGCTACGACCTTCGCGCTGTACGCTGAACCCGGGCGACCAGCGCTGGTCGGTCGACTGCATTCCATGGAGAATCAATGACACATCTGCTGCTTTTCATAGCGCTGGCCGCAGGTCCGGTCGCAGCTGTTGCCGGGCCCCTGGCACCGGCAGCGCTCGCCGAAGCCCATGCGCTGCGCGAGCAGGCCCTCGCCGACGACACCGCGCTCGACCTCGTGCGCTCACTGACGACCGAAGTCGGTCCACGCCCGGCTGGATCACCCGCGGATGCGCGGGCAGTCGCCTGGGCGATCACCAGGCTGAAGTCGCTCGGCTTCGTTAACGTCCGCGCCGAGCCGGTCACGGTGCCGCGCTGGGTGCGTGGCGAGGCGCGCGCTGAAATCGTCGCGCCGTGGCCGCAGCCACTGGTCGTGGCCTCGCTCGGCGGCAGCATCGGCACTGCACCCGCGGGTCTCGAGGCGGAGATCGTGCCGGTCACGAACCTCGCGGAACTCGCCCGCCAGCCCCCCGAGCGCATCGCGGGACGCATCGTGTTCTTCACCGGTCGCATGGAGCGCACGCGCGATGGCGCCGGCTACGGGCGCGCTGTCGCGGTACGCAGCCACGGTGCCACCGAGGCCGCGAAACTCGGCGCCGTCGCGATGGTCATGCGCTCGTCCGGCACCTCGGCGACACGCACGCCGCACACCGGCGCGATGTCGGTCGCAAACGGCCCACCGCCGATCCCGGCGCTGGCACTCGCCAACCCCGACGCCGATATGCTGGAACGACAGCTCGCGAGCGGCCTGCCGGTGCGTATCCGACTGTCGAGCACAGCCGCCTGGGATGGCGAGGCGCAGTCCGCCAACGTGATCGGCGAGATCCCCGGGCGCGAACTGCGCGACGAGATCGTGTTGCTCGGTGCCCATCTCGATTCCTGGGACCTCGGCACCGGCGCGCATGATGATGCAGCCGGGGTCGGCATCGTGACCGCGGCCGCGCGCCTCGTCGGCGGCCTGCGCCAGCACCCGCGGCGGACGATTCGCGTCGTGCTGTTCGCCAATGAGGAGTTCGGCCTGTCCGGGGCGAAGGCTTACGCTGCCAGCTACGCGTCGACACTCGACCGCCACGTGGTCGGGCTCGAATCCGATTCCGGCGCGTTCCAGCCCTACGGCCTGGCCGCCCGCGTAGGGCCGGACCGCTTGCCCCTCGTGCGGGCAATGCAGGCCCTGCTCGAGCCGCTCGGCATCGCGTATCTCGGCGCCGAGGCGAGCGGCGGTGCGGATCTCGGCCCGCTGCGCGAGCTGGGCATGCCGGTCATCGACCTGCGCAGCGATGTCACGCCCTATTTCGACCTGCACCACACGGCGGACGATACCTTCGACAAGGTGGACCCGGCGCTGCTGCGCCGGCACGTCGCGGCCTTCGCGGTCATCGCCTGGCTCGCGGCCGAGGCCGAGGGCGGATTCGGCCGGCTGCCGGTGACCGCCGCGGCGCCAGCAGTGAGTCGCTAGGCCACCGACCTTGACTGTCGCGCCTCCCGGAGACCGGATCGCCTCGCTCGATGTGCTGCGCGGATTCGCGGTGCTCGGCATCCTGATCATCAACATCCAGGCCTTCGCACTGCCGGAATCCGCTTTCAGCAATCCGCTGGCTGCAGGCGGCTTCGCAGGCCCTGACTACTGGATCTGGATTGCCGGCCATCTGTTCGCCGAACAGAAGTTCATCAGCATCTTCTCGATGCTGTTCGGCGCGGGCATCGTGATCTTCACGGCGCGTGCCGGACCGAAGGCGACCCGGCTGCACTACCGCCGGATGCTCTGGCTGTTGCTGTTTGGCCTGATCCATGCCTGCCTGCTGTGGTATGGCGACATCCTGATGCTCTACGCCGTGTGTGGCGGGATCGTGGTCTGGATGCGCGGCTGGCGCACGCGCACGCTGCTGATCGCGGCAACGGCCCTGCTGCTGCTCACGGCGACCTTGACCGGCCTGATGGGCGCAACCCTGCGCGAGATGCACAATGCGCTGGTCGAATTCGACCGACGGGCCGCCGTGACCGTACCGGCACCGGACGCCAATGCCGAGCTGCTGATGGGCATGTCGGCGGTCGAGGTCCGTGCACGCCTCGACGAGTCCCGCGAACTCTGGCAGCCGCCTGCCGCGAGAATTGAGGAGGAGACGGCGGCCTTCACCGGAAGCTACTCCGACGAACTGCGGCACCGCATCCCGCTGGTCCTGGCCCTTCAGGGCTACACGCTGGCCATCTATTCCTGGCGCACGCTCGGCCTGATGCTCCTCGGCATGGTCCTGCTGCGTTCGGGAATCCTGGGTGCCGGCTGGTCGACGCGGGTCCACGCGAGCCTCGCTGTCGGCGGCTTCGCCCTCGGGCTGCCAGTCGTCTGGATCGGCCTCGACCGCAATCTCCACAGTGGCTTCGACTGGATCGAAGCGCAGACGGTGAACTGGCTGTTCAACTACTTCGGCAGCATTGCCGTGGCACTCGGCTGGATCGGCCTGATCATGCTGCTGTGCCGCTCGGAGGCCCTGGCGAAGCTGAAGTTGCGCATGGCGGCCGTCGGCCGCATGGCCTTCAGCAACTACATCCTGCACACGCTGGTCTGCACGACGATCTTCTATGGCCGCGGCGGACTGGGACTGGCGCAGTTCAACCAGTGGGATCGGGTCCAGCTGCTGCTACTAGTCCTCGCGATCTATGCCCTGCAGCTGTGGCTCTCGCCGCTGTGGCTGCGCCACCATCAGCGCGGACCTCTGGAATGGCTCTGGCGAAGGCTGACAAGCCCGGGGAACTGATTCAGGCATTGTTCAGACGGACTTGATACGCTCTGCACCGGACGAACGGTGGCAGGACAGGACGGGGGAATTATGTCCACAGCCGCGGCCGGCAGCCTTTGCCGCGAACCTCGTCGCCGCAGGGCACGGGCCTCGCTCGGGTGGCGCGCGTGCGGCCTGACCCTGATGGCTCTCGCGCTGCCAGCCCACGCGCTCGGCACCGGCGAACTGGTCGATGTCGTGATCCAGGCCGTCGAGCCGCAGCTCGCGCCGGCCAAGCCACTGGTCGTCTGCCTGATCGGCGGCAAGAGCATGGAGCAGTGCGTGCAGCTGGAACTGCAGAAGCAGGCCGGCGGGCTGCAGCAGCAGGCGGCCGGGCAACTGCCGTTCAACCCGAACGACAGCCACATCCAGCAAGTCATCACGATCGTCAAGGCGGCAGCCGCCGGCCAGTGGCTCGAGGTGCTGAACAAGGGCGGACCGACAGTCGCCAAGATGGTCGGCTGCGCGGCGCTGCCGCCGGGCGTCAAGAGCGTTGGCTGCCCGATCGTCGAGTACGTCGTCGACCACAACAAGAGCCTGCTCGACAAGGCTTATGTTGCCGTGCAGGGCCCCGACTGGTGGGCGCTGGTCGAACTGCTCGGGCCGCAGACCGCCTGCAATTTCATCCCGATTCCCGAAATCAAGTCGACGCTGTGCGGGCCGTTCGGCGAGGCGCTGGCGGCACTCGCCGGCTTTGCGGAAGGCGGCGTGAATGCGATCGGCAATTTCCTCGGCGACCTGGCCGGCGCCATCGTCAGCTTCACCGAGGACCTGGCCGGGCAGAGCCCGCCGATGGCAGCGGAAAAATACTACGCCGAGCACTGGCTGCCGCACGTGCACCGCTACGTGATGTCGGTCCTGTCCGGCGTGAAGGGCATTGAGGCCGATTCCTGGGTCTACGGCAACTGCGTGAGCTACTTCGACAGTCACAAGGCCTCGGAGGCCACTGCGAAGAAGGTCTGCAGCCGGATGCAGAGCCACGCGAAGGCACTGGTCGACAGCTCGGTAGCGGCCGTCAAGGCGGCGGTCCCCGCTTATCTCGCCGCCGCGCTGAGGCCACAACTGCCGCGGCTGCTGATCCTGAACTTCGAACGGCAGCCCGGCGAGGCGGTCAAGCTGGGCGAGAAGAACTGGCCGTACCTCAAGCCCTACGACCAGCTTTATTCCCAGTGCCTGATGGACCTGCGCAAGCGGATCGGGGTGCCGGGATGGCTGCCGAACCAATACCCCTACGGCAAGTGGACCACGCAGCCCGACAGTGCCTGGAAGTGGGCCTGCGATCAGGGAATGCTGGCGATCGTCCAGGAGTTGAATGGCTGGCGCCAGAAGGGCGGCCAGCAATTGCTGGCGAAGATGTCCGGCTTCGGTTGCCAACGCCGAGTCCCGAGCGACAACCAGGCCCAGAACCCGACGACCTTCAACTCGAAGCTGTACCTCGCCTGCGATACTTACGACGGCTACGACGCCTGCCGCCGCGAGATCACGGCCCACGGTGTCCCGGGCCACGAGCAGTGTGAAGCGGGGCAGCAGGCCGGAGTCAAGCTGGCGGCCCAAGTCGCCGCCGAGCTCGGCACGAAGCGCTGCACCCAGGTGCCGGGCTATACGGAAATCCGCTGCACGCGTCCCTGGAAGGTCGCGCAATGTCGCGTGCGGGCCATGCCTCCCGACGACGCTCCCGCCTGGCATGGTGCACGACTGAGCTGCCAACTGAAGGACGATCCGCAGTTCACCGCCGCGCAGCAGCAGGCCCAGCAGATCCTGTTCAAGGTGAACGGCGGCGTCGGCTCGAAGACCGACGCGCTCGGGACGATGCCCGGGGAGGCAGGGCCATGGAAAGGCGCCTCGGAGGACAACTGCCGGGCGACCTGGGATCCGCTCGCGATCCGCTGCAAGTCCGATGACGTCCTGGCCAGCCACCAGGTCAGCCTGCCGAAGTGCCCGCTGTATGATCTGAATCTCGATGGCGCCGATCAGCCCTGTGCCGTGCAGCCGTCGCGCGCACGCACCGCGCGCGACGCCGCGGCAACCAGTCGCGCCGTGCCGGCCGGATTGCTGTCGGTACAACC
>SCUD01000181.1 GCA_004297335.1 Gammaproteobacteria bacterium | reverse complement strand
CCGGCAGCCAGGCGACGGCGAGCGCCCCCTTGCCCACGTCGATGAGCGCAACACCCGCGGCAAACCAGAAGCCCTGGGTGCGCAGCGCATTGGTGCCGCCGGCATTGCCGCTGCCGGCTTCGCGGATATCGACGCCGCGCAGCGCACCGATCAGCATCGCGCCCAGCAGCGATCCGAGCAGATAGGCGATCAGGGTCTTGAGGCCGAGTTCCAGCACACCGTTCTGCCTAGCCGGGGAGGGCCGATTCTAGCACCGGGCCCGCGCCGGCCGGCGCGGCAGGAAGACCTCGGCCAGCATGCAGCGCACGCTGCCACCGCCATGACGCTCGATCGTCGGGATCGGCGCCGTCACGATGCCGCCATGGCGCTCGAGCGCGCGCCGCTGCGGCGGGTCGAGACAGCTCCAGGCTGCGGCGGACAGTGCAATCAGCGGCTGGCCGCGGACGCTACGCAACGCCAGCAGGTTGCCGGCGAAGCCGCGCATCTGGGCGCCACTGATCAGGATCAGCTCGCGGCCACTGCATTCGAGCTCATTCTGCAGCTTGCTGCGCTCGTCCAGCCGTGGCAGCACATCCGCACAATACAGCGCGAAGTTCTCACCGACCGACAGCAGCACGTTCGTGTGGTAGACCGGCACGCCACCAGGCCCGCGCGCGTCGAAATCGACGATGCGATAGCCGAGCTCGGCGGCGAACTCGCCGAGCGGCCGGGTACCGGTGCGCGGCGAGCGGCAGCAATAGGCGATGCGATTGTGCCGGTCGAGCACCAGGCTGCCCGTACCCTCGAGGAACTCACCTTCGGCCTCGAAGTGGCTCAGGTCCACCGTCCGGGTCCGGCGGAACCCGGCCCGGCAGAGTTCCTCGATCACCTCCGGGCGTCGCTCGGCACGGCGATTCGGCGCCAGCAATGGATACAGCACGACCGTGCCGTCGGCATGGAAGCTGACCCAGTTGTTCGGAAAACAGGCATCCGGCTTCGCCGGCTCGGCCGTGTCCTCCACGACCGAAACCGTAACACCGGCATCGCTCAAGGCCTCGGCCAGCGCGTCGGATTCGCGCCGCGCGCGCTCGGCGGTGTCGGCACCGCCGCCGCCGACCTGGAAGCGGTTGGAGGCAGCGGTCTCCGGATTCGCGCAGAAGGAGGCCGGCCGGATCATCAGCACGGCGTCGGCGCACTGGCCTTCGAACTCCGCCTGCGGGGCCATGGTCTCAGGCCGCGAGCCGGGCGGCGGCTTTTTCCGCGATCATGATCACGGGCGCATTGGTGTTGCCGCCAACGAGCCGCGGCATGACCGAGGCATCGACGACGGACAGGTTGGCGAAGCCCCGCACGCGGAGTTCCGGATCGACCACCGCGAGCTCGTCCTGGCCCATGCGACAGCTGCTGGCGGGGTGGTAGATCGTATCGGCGTGCTGGCGCATCCGCGCGATCAGCTCCTCATCCGCATCGCCGCTCGGATAGAACTCGTCGCGCCGGTAGCGGTCGAGCGGCGCGGTCGCGACGATCCGCCGGGCGATGCGCATGCCCGCCAATAGCGTCGCGACATCCGCGTCCGCACTCAGGAAGGCGGGATCGATACGTGGCGGATCGCGCGGGTCCGCCGAGCGCAGCCCGACGCTGCCGCGGCTTGCGGGTCGCAGCACGCCGATGTGCAGCGAAAACCCCTGGTGAAAGTGCACACGCCGCCCGTGGCTGTCAGCGAGGCCGTTGACGAAATGCAGCTGCACGTCCGGACGGTCGAGATCCGGGCGCGTGCGCAGGAAGGCGCCGGCTTCCGCGAAATTCGTGGTCAGCATGCCGGTACCGCGCAGCCACCATTCAAAGAAGCCCGGGATCGCCCGCAGCGCCGAGCGCGGCGTCAGTCCGACCAGGTGCGGGTCGTCGGAACGGTACAGCAGCGCAAGATCCACATGATCGACGAGTCCCTGGCCGACGCCGGGCAGCTCATGCCGCAGCTCGATCCGGTGCCGGGCGAGCTCCTCGCGGCCACCGATACCGGAGAGCAGCAGCAGCTGCGGCGAGCCGAAGGCACCGGCCGACAGCACCACTTCGCGGCTGGCCTCGATCAGCGCGCTGCCGCCGCGGCCGCCGACCTGTACGCCGGTCGCCCGGTGGCCATTGCAGATGATGCGTTCGACCCGCCGCCCGGTGAGCACCGTCAGGTTGGGACGCTGCCGCACTGGCCGCAGGAAAGCGACGGCTGCGCTGCAGCGACGGCCGTGGCGCTGCGTCACCTGGTAGAGACCGACGCCGGCCTGGCGGGCACCGTTGAAATCCGGGTTGGCCCGCAAGCCACAGGCGATTGCGGCCTCGACGAAGGCCAGCGACGCCGGTACCGGGCTCGCGAGGTCGGAGACTGTCAGCTCGCCGCCGATGCCGTGGTACTCATCCGCCCCGCGCTGCTGGTCCTCCGAGCGCTTGAAGAACGGCAGCACCTCAGCCCAGGACCAGCCGGCATTGCCAAGCGCCGCCCATTCGTCGTAATCGAGGCGGTGACCACGCATGTAGATCATCGCGTTGATCGAACTGGAGCCACCGAGCGTCCGGCCGCGCGGCTGGTAGCCGCGGCGGCCGCCAAGCCCGGGCTGGCGCTCCGTGTGGTAATGCCAGTTCATGTGCCGGGTCGGCAGCATGCCGAGCAGGCCGGCCGGGATGTGGATCAACGGCGACCAGTCCCGCGGCCCCGCCTCGATCAGGCAGACCCGGCGCGCCGGGTCGGCGCTCAGGCGGTTGGCAAGCACGCAACCGGCCGAGCCCGCGCCAATGATGATGTCGTCGAACTTCACACCCCGCCACCCGGAGCTGCCGCCCGGTCCGCGAACACGGCCTCGATCAGCAACGGTCCGCGATGTCGCGCGGCGCGGGCGAGCGCGGCATCGAGATCCTCGGCCGTGGCGACGGAAAGCGCCTCGACTCCCAGGCCCCGCGCCAGGTCGACAAAACCGAGAGTCGGCCGGTCGAGCGACAACACCGGCAGGGCCCGCGGTCCGGGCGGGACGCCCTCGATCTGCTGATGCTCGTGCGCGAGGATTGCGTAGCGGCGATTGGCGCAGATCACGGTGGTCACGTCGAGCTGCTCGCGCGCCTGCGTCCACAGCGCCTGGATCGTATACATGGCGCTGCCGTCGCCCTCGAGGCACCAGACCCGGCGGTCCGGGGTGGCGATCGCGGCGCCGGTTGCCAGCGGCAACCCGCCGCCGATGGAACCACCGGTGACGTCCAGCTGATCATGCGGCGCCGCGGCGGCCAGCGCGTCGGCGAGACCCATGCCGGCGGTGATGGCCTCATCGCACAGCACCGCACCCTCGGGCAGCTGGCGCGCGACGGCGGCTGCCAGGCTCGCCGCATGGATCGGTCCGTTCGGGCGACCGGGCAGTGCCGCTTGCTGTGGTCTCGCAATGACGCCACCGGCAATCAGCCCGGCCAGCGCCTCGGTCGCGTACAGCGCATCCTCATCCGGCCGGGCCACGGCAAGGACCTGCAGGCCGGGCGGCACCGGCGTCCCGCGCCGGCCCGGATAACCGAAGAAGTTGACCGGCGCGCGCGCACCGACGAGCACGAGCACCTCGACGCCCCGCAGGAACTCCTCGGCCATCGCGCCGAAATACGGGATCTTCGGGATGTGTGGGCGGCCGGCACCGCGCGCGACGCGGCGGTTGAAGGTCTCGCAGGCGAGGCGCACTCCGGTCGCTGATGCGAGGCGCGCCGCGGCGGCGACGCCGCGCTCGCCGAGCGCATGGCCGCCGAGCAGCAGCAGCGCGCGCGGGCCCTTGCTCCGGATCAGTGCGGCGGCTTGGTCGATCACGTTCTGCGACGGGTGCGGCGGTGGCCGCGGCACGATCGGCGCGTGCGGGCTAGCGCCCTCGCTCCAGGCCACGTCCGCCGGCAGCATCAGCGTGACCGGCCCCTCGCGTTCCTGTGCGGCGGCAAGCGCTTCGGCGGCATCGCGACCGGCAGCCGCGGGCTCGGCGACCGTGCGCTGCCAGACGGAAAAGGGCCGGGCAACTCCCTCGAGATCGGTGGTCAGTGGCGCGTCGAAAGCCAGGTGATCGCGGGCATGCTCGCCGACCAGGTTCACGATCGGGCTGCGCGCGCGCCGGGCGTTGTGCAGGTTCGAGGCCCCGTTGGCGAGTCCGGGACCGAGGTGCAGCAGCGTCGCCGCGGGCCGGCCGGCCATGCGTGCGTAGCCGTCCGCGGCACCGGTAGCGACCCCTTCGAACAGGGCCAGCACGCCGCGCAGGTCCGGAACGTCGTCGAGGGCCCGCACCGAGGCCATTTCGGAGGTGCCGGGGTTGGTGAAAATGGTGTCCAGGCCACCCGCCTGCAACGTCTGGAGTATCGCCTGCGCGCCCTTCAAGAGAACCTCCATAATATGGCTGGAACCGCCCCGCGAGTTTGCCAGAAACGCAGGCCATGCATGCCAGTGCCGCACTCCTCCCCCATCCGGCGACCCCCTGTGCGGCGGTCCGGCGCCTCACCGTGAGCCTCGACTGGCCGGCCGGCGAGGCCGGACTCCGGCTGCAATACGTCATGGAGGGCGAGGTGGAGCAGCTGCGGATTCCGCCCGCTGGCGAGCCGCGGCGCACGGACGGCCTCTGGCGCGCGACCTGCTGCGAACTCTTCCTGCGAACGCCCGGCGGCGCTGCGTATCGGGAGTTCAACTTCGCGCCGTCGGGGGAATGGGCGGCCTGGCAGTTCACGGGCCGCCGCGAAGGCATGCGGCCGCTCGAATTGCCGGCCCCGCCGCGCGTCAGCTCGGCTTTGAAGCACGGGCGCTGGCAGCTCGACGTGGACCTGCCGCTGGCCGCGGAGCCGGCGCTGGAAGCGGGCCTCGCGGCCGTGCTGCTCGACCGGCAGGGCGGGCTGTCCTACTGGGCCCTCGCGCACGCCGGGGAGCGCCCGGATTTCCATGATCCCGCAAGCTGCACCCTGCGGCTGGAGCGACCGGCATGAAGTTCGGCATCGATCGCCTGCTCGAGGACCACCGGCTCAGCGCGCCGCTCGCCGGCCGGCGCCTCGCGCTGCTCGCGCACCCGGCCTCGGTCACCGCGGATCTCAGCCATTCGCTGGATGCGATCGCGGCCCACGGCGGACTGAAGCTCTGCGCGGCCTTCGGCCCGCAGCATGGCCTGCGCGGGGACAAGCAGGACAACATGGTCGAGTCGCCAGACTTCGTCGATCCCGTGCACGGCATTCCGGTTTTCAGCCTGTACGGCGCGCTGCGGCACCCGAGCGCGGCGATGATGGAGCCCTTCGACGTGCTGCTGGTCGATCTGCAGGATCTCGGCTGCCGCGTCTACACCTACCTGACGACGCTGCGCTACGTGCTCGAGGCGGCTGCCGCGCATGGCAAGAAGGTCATCGTACTGGACCGGCCGAATCCGGCCGGCCGGCCGGTCGAAGGATTGTCATTGCGATCCGGCTGGCAGAGTTTCGTCGGCGCCGGGCCGCTGCCGATGCGGCACGGCCTGACGCTCGGCGAGATGGGTCGCTGGTTCATCGCCCAGTTGCGCCTCGACGTCGATTACGAGGTGATCGCGATGGAGGGCTGGCGGCCCGATGCTCCCCCGGGCCATGGCTGGCCGCTCGGCGAGCGCAGCTGGGTCAACCCGAGCCCCAACGTGCCGGGTTTGTCCATGGCCCGCTGCTATCCGGGCACGGTGATGCTCGAGGGCACGACGCTGTCGGAAGGCCGTGGCACGACCCGGCCGCTCGAGTTGTTCGGCGCGCCGGGGCTCGATGCCGGGCGGCTGCTCGCCGGGATGCGGGCGCTGGCACCGGAGTGGCTCGCGGGCTGCCGGCTGCGTCCCTGCTGGTTCGAGCCGACCTTCCACAAGCACGCCGGGCGGCTCTGCTCCGGGCTGCAGATCCACGTTGACGACCCAGGCTATGACCACGCCCGGTTCCGCCCGTGGCGACTGATGGCGCTCGTCTTCAAGGCCCTGCGCGCGCAGCAGCCGGACGAACCGCTGTGGCGCGACTTCGTCTACGAGTACGAGACCGGCCGGCTCGCGATCGACCTGATCAACGGCGGCCCGCAGCTGCGCGAATGGGTCGATGACCCGACCGCGACCCCGGGCGACCTCGACGCGCTCGCCGCCCCTGACGAGGCCGCCTGGCGCGCCGCCCGCGAGCCACACCTGCTCTACCGATGAAAAAGGGGACAGTCCCCTTTTTTGAAGAAAAAAGGGGACTGTCCCCTTTTTCGGCGCGGATCCGCATCGAACGAGTCACCAAGGCCTATCGCCAGGACGGGCGCGGGCCGCTGGTGCTCGACGATGTTTCGGCGCAGGTCCAGCCCGGTGAATTCGTCGTGCTGGTCGGTCGCAGCGGATCCGGCAAGTCGACGCTGCTCAACCTGATCGGGGCGATGGACGTGCCGAGCACCGGCGAGGTGTTCATCGATGACATCGCGCTCACGACCCTCGATGAAACCGCGCGCGCGCTGCTGCGCCGGCGCCGCATCGGCTTCGTATTCCAGTCCTTCAACCTGGTGCCGACGCTGACCGTGCTCGAGAACCTGCTGCTGCCGCTGGAACTGAACGGTCGCCGCGGCAGCGCCGCCACGCTGCGTGTCAGCGCACTGCTGGCTGCTGTCGGACTGGCGGGCTGCGAGTCCCGCTTCCCCGAGGAACTCTCCGGCGGCGAACAGCAGCGCGTCGCCATCGCCCGCGCGCTCGTGCACGAGCCGGAGCTGGTGCTCGCCGACGAGCCGACCGGGAACCTGGACCTGGAAACGGCGACGGAGGTGCTCGCGCTGCTCGACCGCCTCTGCCGCGAGTCCGGCACGACGCTGGTCATGGCAACGCACAGCCGCGAGGTGATCGGCCTCGCCGACCGGGTGCTGGTGATCCGCAACGCGCGGCTCCACGAGGAGCCGCGGTGAGCCAGCTGCTGGCCCGCGCCAGCCGCCGGTTCCTTTGGCGCCACCCGGCCCAGCCCGCGCTCGCCCTCGCGGGTATCGCCCTGGGTGTCGCCGTCGTCGTTGGTGTCGATCTTGCCAACGACAGCGCCCGCCGCGCCTTCGCGCTCTCGGTGGAACTGACGAGCGGCCGCAGCACGCACCAGTTGAGCGGCATCAATGACGCGCTGCCGGAGGCGATCTACCCGTGGCTGCGCCGGCAGCCCGGCGTGCTGCATGCGGCGCCGGTGATCGAGGCGCGGATCCGCCTGCCGGATGCACCCGGACGGGCCGTGACGCTGCTGGGGCTCGATCCGCTCTCCGAAATGCCGTTCCGCGATGCGCTGGCTCCACGCCGCAGCAACATCGACCTGGCGCGACTGATGGTGCAGCCCGGCACCGTGGTCCTGCCGGGCGCGCTCGCCACCGAGCTCGGTGCGCGCAGCGGCGAGCGGATCCGGCTCGAAGCAGGTGGCCGCGAGCAGCCGGCGGAAGTCACCGGTATCGCGGACTTCAACGCCGCACAGCGCGGGGTCGCGGCGTCGCTGGTGTTCGCCGACATTGCGACGGCGCAGGAGCTGCTGCAATGGCCGGGACTGCTCACGCGCGTCGACCTGATCCTCGAACCGCGTGCGGCGGCCGCGCTCGCCGCGTCGCCGCCGGCCGGGACCGTGCTCGTGGAGACCGCGGCAAGGAACATTGCGCTCACCGAGATGACGCGGGCCTTCCACATCAACCTGACCGCGCTCAGCCTGCTCGCGCTCGTGGTCGGCATGTTCCTGATCTACGTGACGCTGTCGTTCCTGGTCGTGCAGCGCCGGCAGCTCTTTGGCATCGAGCGCGCGCTCGGCGCGACCCGGCGGCAGGTCATCAGCCTGGTCCTCCGCGAGGCCTTGTGGCTCGGCCTCGCCGGCACGGCCGCGGGCCTGCTGCTCGGTCATTGGCTCGGCGGTGGACTCGTGACTCTCGTCCTGCGCACGATCGAGG
>SCUD01000180.1 GCA_004297335.1 Gammaproteobacteria bacterium | reverse complement strand
CTTCAAGGGCAGCGGCATTGGCAACGATGGCTCGGGGCGCAGCTGGACCGTGTGGCTGCACAGCAATGGCATGATCGGCATCGGCAGCAGCGACGGCGGGCAGCAGTGGCTGCAGACGGCGGCCGGGGTGGTTACTGCCGGCAACTGGCATCACATCGCGGCTGTCTTCGATCGCGACACCGGCCAGATGCGCATTGTCGTCGATGGCGTGCAGCGTGCGAGCGGAGCACTGCGCACGAACTCCTCGCTCAGCTTTGCGACGCCGCTGCTGGTCGGGACCTCGCCCGAGCAGGGGACGGAGGTTGCGACCTTCCACGGCCGCCTCGACGAGCTGCGCGTGTGGAATCTCGCGCGCACGAACGAGGAGATCCTGGCGGCGCTCGCCGCGCCGATCGCTGAAGCCACCACTGGCCTGGTGATGAACCTGCGGGCCGATGAGGCCAGCGGCGCCACGCTCGCCGATGCCTCCGGCAGCGCTAATGCAGCGAGCGTCCTGCCGGTGACCTCGGCGGTCGTGTACGGCGAAGTCGGACACGCGGGCCAGCGCGTGCACCACACCTTCACGCTCGCGGAGCCGGCACGGCTGTACCTCGACGCGCTGCTCGCCAGCACTGAATTGCGCTGGACTCTGAGCGGCCCGCGGGGATTGGTGCTCGGCGACCAGGCTTTCAGCGCGACGGACTCCGCCGAATATGCAGCGAGCCCGGCACTCGAGCTGCCGGCCGGTGACTACACGCTGACGGTGGCCGGCGTCGGGGCGGCGACCGGCAGCTTCGCGTTCCGCCTGCTGGATCTTGCGACCGCGACCGAACTGCTGCCCGGCACACCAGTCAGCGGGCAGTTGCGGCCGACCCGGGAAACCGACCTCTACCGCTTCACCGCGAGCGCCGGCCAGCGTTTCTTCCTCGACCTGCTGGCGGCGGGCGGTGGCGACGCGCGCTGGCGGCTGCTCGATCCGGCTGGCGGACAGGTGTTCGGCCCGTCGTCGCTGGCCGACATCGAGGTCTTCGCCGTGCCGTCCGACGGCGAATACACCTTGCTGATCGAGGGCCGCGCCGCAATCGGCGCTGCCGGCGTCACCAACTACCAGTTCAATCTGCAGCCGGTCAGCGACCAGACGGTGGCGATCGAGCCCGGCGTCAGCAGCGGCAACGAGCCGCAGTGGACCGCGGGTCATGCAGACGGCGGGATCCGGCTGAACGGCCAGCAGTACCTCGAGGTGCCGCAGTCCGCGAGCCTGGACCTGACCCGGGCCGTCACACTCGAGGCCTGGGTCCGCGTGGACCGCTTCGCGAACACCTGGACGCCGCTGTTCTACAAGGGCGATGACACCGCAGCCGAGCGCAGTTGGACGGTCTGGCTGCACAGCAACGGAATGATCAGCATCAACAGCAGCGATGGCACGGAGCAGTGGCTGCAGACCGCGGCGGGGCTGATTACCACCGGCGACTGGCACCACATCGCGGCGGTCTTCGATCGCGATTCCGGCCAGATGCGCATCGTCGTGGATGGCGTGCAGCGGGCATCGATTGCGAGCTTGCGCACCAATTCGTCGCTCAGCTCCCCGACGCCTTGGCTGATTGGCCGCTCGAACGAGCCGGCCAATGAATACGCGGCCTTCGAAGGCCAGCTCGACGACCTCCGCATCTGGAACGTCGCCCGGACGACCGAGGAGATCCAGGCGGCGTACACCACGCCGATCGCCGGAGCGGCGACCGGCCTCGTAATGAACCTGCGCGCCGACGAGGGCAGCGGAACAACGCTCGCCGATGCCTCCGGCAACGCCAATACCGCGACCGTCACGCCGATCACCTCCGCGATCGTGTACGGCGAACTCGAGCATCCAGGCCAGCGCGTGCACCACACGTTTACGCTGGCCGGCCCGGCGCAGCTGTATTTCGATGCACTGCTGCACAAGGCTGAGATGCGCTGGACGCTGAGCGGGCCGCAGGGAGTCATCGTCAGCGATCGTGGATTCAACTCCGCCGACAGCTCGAATTCGTTGCTGGACCTGCCAGCGGGCGAGTACACGCTGACGGTCGATGGTAGCGGCGCGACGCTCGGCAGCTTTGCCTTCCGCCTGCTGGATGTCAGTACGGGCACGGTGTTCGTTCCGGGCACGCCGCTCAGCGGGCAGCTGCAGCCAGCCCGCGAGACCGACATCTGGCGCTTCAGCGCCGGCGCCGGCGACCGGTTCTTCTTCGACATCCAGGCGGCGGCTGGCGGTGATGCGCGCTGGCGGCTGCTGGATCCCTTCGGTCGCACGATATTCGGTCCGGCCACGCTCACCGATGCCGGCATCCAGGAGCTGGCCTGGGACGGCGTGTATACCCTGCTGTTCGAGGGCCTGAGCAGTACCGGCGACAGCACGAGTTACCAGTTCAACGTCCAGCCGATCACCGATCTGACCCTGCCGCTGGTGGTCGGGGACACGGCCACCGGAACCTTCGGGCACGCCGGGCAGCGCCACCTGTACGAGTTCACGCTGGCCGCGCCCTCCCGGCTGGTCTTCGATGCGCTCGCCGGCGTTGCGGGCCTGCGCTGGTCTCTGACCGGGCCACAGGGCGAGGTCGTGAGCCTTCGCTCCTTCACGGCCAGCGACTCGGCGGATCTCACCGACAATCCGCTGCTCCTGCTGCCGGCCGGCGCTTACACGCTCATCATTGATCCGGACGGGGATCTCGGCGGCGACTACGGCTTCCGCCTGCTGGACCTGGATGCAGCCACGCCGCTCGTGCTTGGCGCGACGGTCAACGGGACGCTGCCGACCGGGCGCGAGACATTGATCTATCGCATCGATGCGGCGGGCCGCGAGCGGGCGCTGTTCGACCTGCTGAGTGAGAGCCGCGACTCGGCGCACTGGCGGCTGATCGACCCCTGGGGGCAGGTCCGCTTCGGTCCCTCGAACATGGCGGACGTGCTCACGACGCTGCGAACGCCGGGTCAGTGGTACCTGCTGGTCGAGGGCCGGGCCAGTGAGACCGCCGCGGTGGACTTCAGCTTCCAGGTCACAGACACGGCGCCGGCCAATCCCTCTGCCTACACGAGCCAGAACTTCGATGATCCGGGCCTGCCGTGGGTCGCGGCGCAGTACAGTGCCGCTGCCGCGACCGTCGAGACCGGTGGTCCGACCGGCAGCTTCCTGCGCCTGCTGCCGGGCAACGTCACCGGCTACAACACCGTCGGCTTCAGCAACGCGCATCCGGGTGTCGACGCGACTGCGGTCAGCGTCGAGTTCGACCTGCGCATCACGCGCGTCAACAACCAGGGTGACGGCATCGGCTTCGCCTGGCTGAACGCGGATGAATGGGGCAACGGCGGCAGCGCGCCGCAGTTCGGCGAGGAGCCGAACATCGCTGGCAGTTTCGGCGTCGGCTTCGACCCGGTCAACAACAGTGAGGTCAGCGACAACCACCTGTCGCTGCACTTCAACGGGGCGAAGCTCGCGGACTTCAACCTGACGCCGCTGATCGCTGGCTTCCGGCTGGACAACGGGCTGTTCCACCACGCGCGGATCGTGCTGCAGGCGGTCGCGGGCGGCACGACGGTGTCGGTGTACCTGACGCCGAACGGTGGTGCCGAAGTCGCGATTGTCGAGAACTACCTGGTCAATGGCATGTACGCCTTCGACGGGCGCATGGCCTTCGGTGCGCGGAACGGCGGCTGGCGCGCGGACAACGACCTCGACAATATTTCGGTGAGCGTGACGCCGGGGACACCGCCGGCATTGCCGGCTCTGACTCTGGGCGCAACGGTGAGCGGCACACTCGCGAGCGCGGCGCAGCGGGATGGCTACGCCTTCACGCTCGGCGCAGCGACGCGGGTCGCCTTCGATGCGCTGACCAACAATGGCAGCCTGCGCTGGACGCTCACCGGTCCGCGCGGCACCGAGGTGTCCTCGCGCACCTTCACGACCAGCGACTCGTATGACGGCTACGGCGTGCTCGAGCTGCCGGCTGGCGACTACGTGCTGACGGTGCACGGGGCCGCCTCCGCCTACAGCTTCCGGCTGAGCGACCTGGCGACAGCCACGGCTTTCACGCCGGGCACGCCGGTTTCCGGCACGCTGGATCCGGCGAATGGCTCGGCCTATTACCGGTTCGACGCGACCGCTGGCGACCGCTTCTACTTCCAGATCAACGAGCGTACGGGTGGCGATCCGTTCTGGCGCCTGCTCGACCCAGACGGGCGCGTGGTGTTCCCGGCGTCGCACATGGCCGCGGGTGGCGGCTACGACATCGACGTGAGGACGCTGGCGCAGACGGGTACCTACACGCTGCTGGTCGAGGGCCGTTACTACGTCGGCGGCACTTCGAGCCACACCTTCAACGTGCAGCCGGTCAGCGACGACACGACGGCACTGGTGCTCGATGCAGTGAGTTCCGGCAGCATTGCGCACGCCGGCCAGCGCGACTTCTACAACTTCACGCTGGATGCAGGCCGGACGCTGTACTTTGACTCGCAGACCAGCAACTCCAGCCTGAACTGGACGCTGACCGGCCCGCGCGGCTCCGTGGTCGCGGCCCGCGCGTTCACCAACAGCGACTCGTACGACGGCTTCAGCCTGCTCGAACTGCCGCCGGGCGACTACACGCTGATGGTCGATGCCTCGGGCCGGACCACTGGTGACTATGCCTTCGCGCTGCGCGACCTCGCGAGCGCTACGGTCATCACGCCGGGGACGCCGGTGGCCGGCGTGCTGGACCCGGCCAACGCTTCGGCTTTCTACCGCTTCGATGCGACCGCGGGTGATCGCTTCTTCTTCAGCATCACCGAGCGTACGGGTGGAGATCCATTCTGGAGGCTGCTGGACCCGGACGGTCGCGTGGTGTTCGGGCCCTCGCCCATGGCCGCCGGCGGCCAGTACGACATCGATGTAACCACACTGGACCAGACCGGCACCTACACGCTGCTGGTCGAGGGCCGCTACTACGTGGGTGGCAGCTCAAGCCATACCTTCAACATCCAGCCGGTCAGCGACGACACGACGGCGCTCGTACTCGATGCGGTGACGACCGGCAACATCGCCCACCCCGGGCAGCGCGACCTCTATACCTTCTCGCTGAGCGAGCCGCGCCAGCTCTATTTCGACTCGCTGACCAGCAGCGGCGGCTTCAGCTGGAGCATCCTGGACTCGAACGGCACCGTGGTCCCGACGCGGTGGTCGAGTGCCAGCGACGGCTGGGAGTCTGCGGCGAACCCGGTGCTGGCGCTGGCGGCCGGTGAGTACACGCTGGTCATCGACATGTCCCGGGCGGTCACCGGCAACTACAGCTTCGCGCTGCGCGATCTCGCCTCGGCGGTTGCGCTGACGCCCGGTACCTCGGTCTCGGGCACGCTGAACCCGGCGAACGAGACTGACCTCTATCGCTTCGAGGCGGCAGCCGGCGAGCGCTTCTATTTCGATGCGACCGGCGGCAGCGGCCAGTTCACCTGGCGACTCGTGGACCCGTATGGGCGGGTGGCATTCCACAGCGGCTGGAATGATGTCGATGTGATGACGCTGCCAGTCGCCGGTACCTGGACATTGCTGGTCGAGGGTTCCTATTGGGTGGCCGGCACCGCAGACTACAGCTTCAACGTCAACGCAGTGACCCCCGCTGCGCCGGTCGAAATCGTGTTCGGTACGACACCCGGCCCCGACCTCATGGTGAGCGACCTTGGCGTTACCTCGGCGACCGGCACGATCGAGTCCGGCGCGCTCCTGACGGTGAGCTGGACGACGCGGAATGCCGGCAACGAGCCGGCTGCCGGCCCGTGGCAGGAGCGCGTGCTGGTGCGGAACCTCGACCGCGGCGGCGAGCTGATCGCGAACCTGCCGGTGGCCTTCACCGATGAGTCAGTCGCCGCTGGCGCCACGGTCGCGCGCAGTACGCAGTTCAGCCTGCCCGAGGGTGCAGCGGGCGTCGGCCGGGTCAGCATCGAGGTGACGACGGATGTCGCCAACGACATCGCCGAACAGGGCGCGGGCGGGCAGGCCGAGAGCAACAACAGCGCAACGATCGAGGTCGGCTCCACGCTGGCGCGCTATCCGGACCTGACGATCTCGCACCTGAGCGTGGAACCGGCCGCGGGCTGGGCCCCGGGCAGCGTCGTGACCTTGCGCTGGCGGGTCAACAACAGTGGCAGCGCCGATGTGACCGCAGCCTGGAGCGACGGCATCCAGGTGCGCAACCTCTCCACCAGTGCGACCGTGTACAGCGGCAGCGCCACTTCGTCGGACACGACGATCACGGCCGGTGGCTACGTCGAGCGCAGCGCGACGATCGTCTGGCCGACCGGCGGCAACGCGATCGGCAGGTTCGAGTTTGCGCTCAGCGCGGACAGCGCCGGGCAGGTCGTCGAGGGCAATGCCGACGGCACCGCCGAGAGCAACAATTCCGCGACGCTGACGGTGAACTCGGCGCCGGACCTGCGTGTTACCAATCTCGCGTTGGCACCGGAGTCGCTGGCTGCCGGTGCGACCGTGACGGTGAGCTGGGACGACCTGAACGCGGGCGTCGCCGCGCCGGTCGGCGGCTGGTCCGACCGGATCGTCGTCTTCAACCGCACTACCGGCGAGACGCTGATCAACACGGTGCTGGTTTTCGACCCGGCGGCGCCCGGCAGCGGCGGCCTGCCGCAACCGGGGCAGTCGCGGCTGCGCCAGTTCGTGTTCGTGCTGCCGGCCGGACTGCGCGGCGCCGGTGAAATCGAGGTCACCGTCACAGCGGACACCTTGAATGGCGTCCGCGAGCTGAACGATACCGGCAACGCCGAGGGCAACAACACCAGCGTGATCACCCGCCCGGCGGCGGCCGTCGACTACGCGAACCTGGCGGTGACCGCGGTGACGGCGCCGGCCACTGCCCGTGGCGGCGAGTCGATCGAGATCGGCTGGCGGGTCGAGAATCACGGTAGCGTCGCCACACCGGTTGCCAGCTGGTCGGATCGCATCGTGCTGAGCCGCGACAATCTCATCGGCAACGCTGACGACATCGTGCTGGCGACGATCGTACACGAGGGCACACTCGCGGCCGGCGCCGGCTACGACGCGACCCACGCGGTCACGGTGCCGCTGCAGCTCGATGGCGAGTTCCATCTCAGCGTCATCGCCGATGTGCTGGACGCGGTGCTGGAACCGGATACGCGCGCCGATAACACCTTCCAGCCGGGTCGCCTGGTCACGCTGGCGGCACCCTACGCCGACCTGCAGGTCGAGGTCGCCGTCGGGCCGGCCTCGGTCAGCGAGGGCGCGGCCGCGACGCTGGTCTGGCGGGTGCGCAATGCCGGCGATTCGGCCACGAACGCGACGCAGTGGAACGATGCCGTGTACCTGTCGAGCGACACGGTGCTCGATGCCGGGGACCTGCTGCTTGGCCAGTTCGCGCACAGCGGCGCGCTGGCCGTCGGCGAGACCTATTCCGTCAGTGCCGGTGTCACGGTTCCGTTCGGCCGGGCCGGGAGCTGGTATTTCCTCGTGCGCGGCGATGCGGGCGAGCAGGTGTTCGAGGGCGCGTTCGACGGCAACAACATCACCGCGACGATCGAACCGACCGTGGTCGGCGCAGTGCCGACGCCGGATCTGGCGGTGCAGTCGGTGACCGGGCCTGCAGGCGCCGCGACCGGCGCCCAGGTCACTGTGGACTGGACGGTTGCCAACAACGGCGAGGCTGCCGTTGCTGGTACCTGGGTCGACCGCGTGTACCTGTCCGCGGATGGCACGCTGGCCGGTGCGCTGCTGCTGGCGACGGTTACGCAGGCGCGGCAGGTGCAGGCCGGTGCGAGCTATGACGCCGGCGCGACAGTGACGCTGCCGGATTGGGCCGATGGCAGCTATCGCTTCCTCGTCCTCAGCGACGCGACCGCGCAGGTCTACGAATACGATCGCGAGGCCAACAACAGTGGCCTGTCCGCGCCACTGCTGCTCGGTCACCCGAATCTCGCGGTGACTTCGGTGACCGCGCCGGCGACCGCGCAGTCGGCCGAGGCGATCACGGTGCGCTGGCAGGTCGAGAACCAGGGTTCGCGCGAGGTTGCCGGTTTCTGGGTGGATCGGGTGTACCTGTCCCAGGACGGGACCATCGGCGCCGGCGACCGGTTGCTCGGCGAGGTCATCCGCGGCGGGCCGCTCGCCGCCGGCGCCGGCTATGCGGCGGAACTGCAGGCCGTACTGCCGATCGACGTCTCCGGCGAGTGGCGCATCCTCGTGCGCACGGACGCGGCCGGCATCGTGCGCGAGACCGGCGACGAGGACGACAACGACGGCGTGGCCATGATCACGGTCGCGCTCGCGCCGTATGCCGATCTCGCGGTCAGCAACGTCACCGCGCCGACCCAACTGATCGCCGACCCGGCGCGGATCACGGTCGGCTGGACGGTCACGAACGCCGGTACCGGTGTCGGCCTGACGACCGACTGGACTGACACGGTCATCGCCTCGACCAACACGATCCTTGGCGACCACGACGACATCGTGCTCGGGCGCTTCGCGCATGAGGGCGGGCTGGCGATCGGCGGGTCCTACGATCGCAGCGAGGTACTGCTCGCGCCCGGCGGCATGAACGGCCGCTACTTCATCTACGTGCGCAGCGATGCCGATAGCGTCGTCTTCGAGAACGGCAGCGAGACGAACAACACTGCGGCGGCGCCGCAGCCGCTCGACGTGATGCCGATCCCGTATGCCGACCTGCGCGTGACCACGGTGGAGGTGCCGGCGGCGGCCCAGTCCGGTACCGAGATCAGCGTCGGCTGGACGGTGCTGAACGACGGGATCGGTCGTACTGACCGGACATCCTGGTCGGATACGGTGATCCTCGCGCGCGACCCGGCCGGCCAGAATGTCGTGGCCCGGGTCAGCTTCGACCATCTCGGCGCACTCGAGGCCGGTGGCAGCTACGAGCGCACCGGCACGATCCAGCTGCCGGATGCGCTGTCCGGGCCGATCTACGCGATTGTCATCACCGGCGGGCCGTTCGAGTTCCTGTACACCGACAACAATTCTGCGAGCGCGGGTCCGATCCAGGTGACGCAGTCCCCGGCGCCGGACCTGATCGTGACCGCGATCACCGCGCCGGCGAGCGCCAACGAGGGCGACTCCATCGACATTACCTGGACCGTCCGCAACGACGGCCAGGCCCGGGCCGCCGGTTCGTGGACGGATACCGTGTCGATCTTCGTGCCAGGGCTCGATCCGGATGACCCGGCGACGCCGCGGCCGATCGTGCTCGGCAGCTTCAGCTATACCCAGGGGATCGACGCCGGCATCGAGTACACGCGCACCGAGCGCTTCCGGCTGCCGACCCATATCGAGGGCGCCTGGCAGCTGCGGGTCACGACCGACAGCAGCAATACGCTGTTCGAGGGCGCTCCGGAGACTGCCAACAACACGCTGAACGACGACCAGTTGCTGCTGCTCTCACTGCTGCCGCGGCCAGACCTGCAGGTCACTGCGGCCGAGGCGCCGGCGACCGCGGTCGCCGGCAGCTCCATCGTCGTCGACTTCTCGGTGATGAACCTCGGTGCCGCGGCGACGACCACGCCGAACTGGGCCGATCGGGTCTATCTGTCGCTGGACAACCGGCTCGGTTCCGACGACATCCTGCTGAAGGAAGTCGGCAACGTCTCGGCGCTGGCGCGCGACGAGGGCTACAGCTCGACCACCGGCAGTGTCGTGCTCCCCGAGCGCTTCCGCGGCGCGGGCTTCATCCTGATCGCGGCCGACGCAACCGGCCGCGTGGACGAGTACCCGCAGGCGCACGAACTGAACAACGTGCTGGCGGTGCCGATCCTGGTCCAGCCGCAGCCGCTCGCCGACCTCGTGATGACGACCGTCGTCGTGCCGGCGCAGGCGGTGTACGGCGCTGAGGTCGAGGTGCGTTTCACGGTCACGAACCTGGGATCCGCTCCGACCTCGCGCAGCAGCTGGACCGATACGGTCTGGCTGACGAAGGACCGCACGCGCCCGAGCCCGGGTCCGCGCACGGTGCTGTCCGAGGACGGCTCGCCGATCCGGATTCCGGGCAACGACGCGATCCTGCTCGGCACGTTCAGTCACAGCGGTTCGCTCGCGCCGGGCGAGAGCTACGAGCAGGTCGTGCGCGTGCGCATCCCGCAGCAGATCGAGTCGGGAACCTACTATCTGACGCCGTGGTCGGACGCCTACGACGCGGTGTTCGAGGACACGCTGGCCTCGAACGTCAACCCGGACGATCCGAACGAGCTCGATAACAACAACTACAAGGCGCGCGCGCTCGACATCATCGGCACGCCGCCGCCGGAGCAGCTGCCGCTGCCGGATCTGCGGGTGACCGAGCTCACGACCAATGCGCCCGCTTCGGTTGCCGCGCCGTTCACGGTCACCTGGACGGTGCAGAACTTCGAGCCGGGTCGCGCGGTGGGCAGCATCGGCACCTGGTTCGACACGGTCTACCTGCACGACACACCGAACCTCGGCGATCCCGGCGCGCAGGTGTGGATGCTCGGCACTTTCGAGCGGGTGAAGGCGCTCGACCAGTTCGAGAGCTACAGCCGTACCGCAGAATTCCTGCTGTCGCCGGCGACCGCGGGCCAGTACGTCACGGTGATCACCGACTACCGGCCGGCGACCAGCCCGCAGGTCGTCGAGACTGACGAGACCAACAACACGCGCACGGTCGCGGCCGAGGTCACGAAGTCCGAGGCCGATTTCGTCGTCGTCGCGGTCAGCGCGCCGCAACAGAACTTTTCCGGCGAGCGCACGACAGTCCAGTACACGGTGCGCAACGATGGCGCGCCGATCTGGGACGGCACGCGGCGCTGGACCGATGCGGTCTGGATCTCGCCGGACCCGGTGTTCGGCAGCCGCGCGCGCCAGATCGGCTCGGTCGTGCACTCGGCGGGGGCCGGCCTCGGCAATGGCGAGAGTTACACGGGCGAGGCCGAAGTCACGATCCCGGCCGGCTTCGACGGGCCGTACTACATCTACGTGTTCACCGACTACGACCCGTGGGGTTTCGTTGGTCCGGAGCCAAAGTCTGGTGACAACAGCTACGTGCGTGGCCGCTACGGCGGCACCGTGTACGAGGGGCTGCTCGGCAGCAACAACATGGGCCGGGGCGAGGTCACCGTCACCTACCGCGAGCCGGATCTGCGGATCACCTCGCTGACCCTGCCGGAGGGTCCGCTGCTGTCGGGCCAGACGATCACCGTCGACCTGACGGTCGCGAATGAGGGCAGCCGCGCTACGCGTGAATGGTTGTGGTCCGACCGCCTGTACCTGTCGCGAGATCCATCGCTCGACAGCAGTGACCTGCAGGTGGCCGACTTCCTGCATCGCGGCTACGTGGCGGCGGGCGCGAGCTACGATCTGTCGGCGACCTTCACGATTCCGGGCGACGCCGACGGTACCTTCTACCTGATTGCGTTCACCGATTCGAGCGTGACCGGCACGCCGCTCAGTGGTGCCGCAGTCATCGACTACAGCAGCGTCGTGCTGCGCCACGACAGCGTGCCGGAGTTCCGCGACGAGGGCGACAACATTGTCGTGCAGCCCGTCGAGATCACGCTGGCGCCGGCCGCCAACCTGCGCGTGACGACGATCGGAGTGCCGGAGCGCGTGTTCCGCGGCCAGTCGCTGGCGCTCAGCTACACGGTCACGAACCTCGGCGGCCGGGCCACACCGGCTGGCGCCACCTGGTACGACCGGGTCTACCTGTCGGCCGACCCGGTGTTCGACCCGGTCGCGGACCGCTACCTGGGCCAGGTGCGCCACGATGGCGCGGTGGCCGCCGATGGCGGCAGCTATGCGGTCGAGACCACCCTGCAACTGCCGGCGGAGTTGACCGGGTCGTACTACGTCTTTGTGCAGACCGATCCGGCGAGCGGCTACGAGCCACGCGGCAAGGTCTTCGAGGCAGGCAGCGAGAACGACAACTGGTCGGCCTCGCCGCTGCCGGTGCTGATCGAGCTGCCGCCGCCCGCCGATCTCGTGGTCTCCGGCATCCTCGTCCCCGGCGCGGCGATGACCGGTTCGGACGTGACCATTCGCTACACGGTCACGAATGCTGCCGGTGCGACCGCTACCGGTGCGTGGACCGACTCGCTGTACCTGTCCGCCGACGGCGAGTGGGGGCTCGATGACATCCTGATCGGCCGTGTTCCGCACCAGGGTGATCTTGCGGTCGGCGCGAGCTACACCGGCGAATGCCTGGCGATCCTGCCGCCGGCGCGCGAGGGCCAGTACCGGATCATCGTCCGCACCGACATCTACAACCAGGTCTACGAGGGCACTGACGAGGTCAACAACGCGACGACCAGTGCCGAGGTCATCAATGTCACGGTGCCGGAGCTGCCGCTCGGCGCGCCGGTGACGACGACACTATCGCCGGGCGAACAGCGGCTGTACAAGATCACGGTCGGGGCCGGCGAGACGGTCCGCGTGACAGTCGACTCGAGCGACGACCTCGCCGCCAACGAGCTGTACATTCGCTATGGCGACGTCGCGAGCGGCTCCGACTATGACTTCGCCGCGCGCGAGGCCTTGTCCGCCGATCCGTGGACGATGATTCCGGGCACGCAGGCGGGTGTCTATTACGTGCTGGTGCAGGGCCGTTCCGGAGCCGCGAACACACCGGTCACGATCACCGCGGAGGCGCTGCCATTCAGCGTCCTCGACGTCGCGGTGGACCAGGGCGGCGACAGCCGCTGGGTCACCGCGACCATCACCGGCGCGCGTTTCGCGCCGGAGGCGATCGTCAAGCTGGTGCGGCCGGGGCTCGCCGAGCTCGAGCCAGTGCGCTACGAGGTCGTGGACGCAACGACGATCATCGCGACCTTCGATCTGCGCAACCTGCCGCACGGTCTGTATGACGTCGCGGTGGTCAACCCGGGCGGCGCGATCGCGAGCCTGCCGTACCGTTACCTGATCGAGACCGCACTGCCGATCGACGTCACCATCGGGCTGGGCGGTCCACGCGTCGTGCCGGCCGGGCAGACGGGCCTGTACAGCATCTCGCTGCAGAGCCTGACCAACGTCGACACGCCGTATGTCTATTTCACCTTCGGCGCGCCCGAGCTCGGCGAGAACGCCAGGGTCTTCGGCCTGCCGTTCCTGAGTTTCAACAGCAATCTGCGCGGTGCGCCCGAGGGGCAGCGCAGCGACGTGCCCTGGGTCAGCCTCGACAGCGAGGTCAACCAGGGCGGCTTCATGCTGGCGCCGGGCTACGCCTTCGACGTCGAGGCCGGCGGCTATGTCGGCCTGAGCTTCAGCGTGACGACCTACCCGGGCCTGAAGGCCTTGTACGACCGCGACTTCGAGGCCTACCGGAACGCGCTGTACGACGCGCGGCCGGAGCTGGCCCGCGCCGGCGTGCTGGACGCCGGCGTCAGTGCGCTGGGGTCGGAGCTCGCGCGCTACTTCACCGATCCGACCGCGAAGCTGAACGACAAGTGCGTGCCGCTGTTCATGCCGTTCCTGTTCAATGTGACAGCCGCGGCGACGCCGCTGACGCGGGCCGAGTTCGTCACGCTGCAGACGGCGGCTGCGCAGCGGCTGCGCGCGGCGGTGCTCGCCGATCCGGATGCGAATGCGGCGCTGGTCAACCTGGCCGCGGATGAACCGGCCTGGGTCAATGCGTACCTCGCGGCGCTCGAGGAGAGCGGCATGCTGCGCCCGGAGGACGAGGCGCCGCCGATCCGCCTCGACCCGCAGGTGGCGAGCGTGATGGCCGTGCTGGCGAGCGGCGTCCTGGTCGGTCCGGCGGGCGCCGAGATCGCGAGTCCGTCGAGCCTGACCGCGTTCTTCGAGCAGGTGCACCGCTGGTACGGCGACACCACACGCGAGATGGCGCCGTTGATTGGCTACGACGTGCGCATGAGCGACGAATGCGGCGAGTACGGCATCCCGGTGCCGGCGCCGGCACAGTTCGAGGATTTCGATCTCGGCCTGTCGCAGCCGACCTACTTCCAGGCAGTCAACGTTTTCGCGCCGGGAGCTGGGTCGACCAGCAGCTACAGCATCGATCCGGGCTTCTCATCGGTCGCCTCGAGCAACACGCTGACCGCGCTCGACCTGCAGGCACTGTTCGACCAGATGGCGGCCAGCCAGGGCGCGGCCTCGCTGGCCGGGCCGCTCGGCTATGGCGACAGCCAGTTCGTGCCGGGGGCGACGCCACTGCCATACACGGTGCGCTTCAGCAACCCGGCCGAGGCGACGACGGCCGCGAACGAGGTGCGGGTCGTCACCGAGCTCGACGCCGACCTCGACCTGCGCACGTTCCGGCTCGGCGACCTCAAGGTGGCCGGCATCAACGTCAACATGCCGGCGGATCGTGCCTCGTATCAGGGCGACTTCGACCTGCGCAACTCGCACGGCTTTATCCTGCGGGTCAGCGCCGGCCTCGACTTCGGCAGCCGCACGGCAAGCTGGGTGCTGCAGGCGATCGACCCGGAGACCGGCGAGGTCCTGCAGGATGCGACCCGCGGCCTGCTGCTGCCGGACACGACGCAGGGCCGCGGCACCGGCTTCGTCAGCTATACGATCGAGGCCGCGGCCGGCGCAGCGACCGGGACGGAGATCAGTGCCTCCGCGCGGGTGCTGCTCGACAACCAGGCCCCGGCCGACACCAACGTCGTCACCAGCACGCTGGATGGCAGCGCGCCGGTGACGACGCTGGAGGTCACGCGGGTAACGCCGGACGGCGACGACTACCTGCTGCAGTGGGCGGCCGCCGAGGAGCAGGGCGGCTCCGGCGTCCGGCATACCACGGTCTACGTGCGCCGCGACGACGGCGACTGGACGATCCACCTGTCCCGTACGCAGGAGACGCAGGCGGTCTTCGAGGGCGAGGCCGGCCACCAGTACCAGTTCCTCGCGTTGTCGGTGGACAACGCCGGCAACCGCGAGCTGCCGCCGCTGCAGTCGCTGCCGGGCGATGGCACGCAGGTGGATCTCGGCGGCACGCCTGAAGTCGGCCAGACCACGCAGGACGTCGGTGTGCCACCGGCGCCGGGCACCGGGGTCTCGACCAATCCGCTGTTCACGCAGGCCGAGGCGGGCCTGCCGGCCAATGAGCCCGTCCGGCCCTCGCAGTACGGAACGATCCTCGCGCCGTTCGTGGGTGCCGCATTTGGTACCGGCATCGCGCAGAGCTTCTCGGCGATTGGCCCGCTTGCGCTGCTTGACCGGCCGGACGGCAGCTTCCTCGCCAGCGGCGGCGCGACGCGCGGCTCGCTCTATGTCTTCGACCAGGATGGCGGCGATGTGCTGCAGCCGGTCGTCACGCTCGACGCGCCGGTTTTCGACCTCGCCTGGGATGGCGCTGGCGGACTGTGGGCAGTCACGGGCGGGGGTGAGTTGCTCGAGCTCGATCCGGCCACGCTCGCAGTGCTGAACCGCTATGGCGACAGCCTGACGCAGTCGCTCGTTTATGATGCGGCGCGAAACGCCTTCTTCGTGTCTTCCGGCAACGGCATCGAGCGCTTCGATCTGCTGACCCGCACGTTCGGCCATTTCAGCAACGTGCGCGTGGACGACCTTGCGATTGCGCCGGACGGCTCGCTGTGGGGCAGCTCGTGGCCACGGCGCGGCGATGTGTTGCGTTTCGATTCGCGCGGGCGCGCGCAGGTGCAGGTGCGGCTCGAGGCGGAACTGGATTCGCTGGCCTTTGGCCGCGCTGGCACGCAGCTCGAGGGCCTGCTGTTCGTGTCGAGCCGCGTGCCCTCGGGCGGGCAGGGCGGCGCGAACCTGTACATGGTGGACCTGTCCACGCTGCGGGTCGTCGCACTGGGCCGCGACGGCCCCGGCGCCGAGCAGTTGCTCGCAACCGCGGATGGCCGGTTGCTGGTCGCGAACAGCGCCCGGGTGGATGTGATCGCGCCGCTGGTGGCGCCGAACGTGCTCGCCACCGATCCGGTCCCGGACGGCCTCGTCGCGTTGCCGATGAGCGCGATTCGCGTGACCTTCGACCAGGACATGCGCCACGCGAGCCCGTACGACAGCGACTCGGCGACCAACCCGGACAATTACAGTCTCGCGGACAGCAGCGGCAACCCGGTGCGCTTCACCGCGCTCAGTTACGACGCGACGACGCGTACGGTGACGCTCGCACTCGAATCGCCGGAACCGGATGTCTACACGCTGACCATCGACCTGGCGATCCGCTCGCAGGCCGGTCTGACGCTGACGGCGCCGCATGTGGTCCAGTTCACGGCGATCGAGGACTTCACGGCGCTGGTCCGGATCGAGTTCGTCGCCAGCCGCTCGGACCGCCTGACCGGCACGGTGTCCTTCGACGTCCGCGTGACCAACATCACCGATTACGAGCTGCGCGTGCCGCTGATGCTGGCGCTCGACCCGGCGCGGTTCTTTGCCGGTACGGCGATCGACGCGCCACTGCGCAGCGACGGCCTGTGGCTGCTCGACATCGGCGCCGGGCTCGAGAACGGCGTGCTGGCCCCGGGCCAGTCCACACTGGTGCGCACGGTCACGCTGACCAACCCCTACGCCCAGCACATCGATCTCGGCAGCGGCGTGTACGCGCTGCCGTATCCGAACGAGCTGCCGCAGTTCACTTCGGCGCCGGTCGTAGCGGCCGCGGCCGGCGCGGAGTACCTCTACGAGCTCGCCGCGGGCGACCAGGACGGGCTGTCGGTCCATTACCTGCTGCTACAGGGTCCGGCTGGCATGACGCTCGAGGACGGCGTGCTGCGCTGGCAGCCGACGACGGAGTCCGCGGCGCTGACGCCGGTCGTGCTGCGCGCCTACGACTCGCGCGGCGGCTACGCGACCCAGGCTTTCGTCATCGAGGTGGCGGGCGGCAATCGTGCGCCGGAGCTCAGCCTGCCGCCGACGGTGCGGTTGTTCGAGGACCAGGCGTATTCGCTGCCGGTCGTCGCGAGCGATCCGGACGGGAACCTGCTCGCGTACTACGTGACCGGCCTGCCGCCGGGCGCGCGTTTCGACAGCGAGCGCGGCCTGCTCGAGTGGACGCCCGGCAGCGACCAGGCCGGCGAGTACCGCGACGTGCGCTTCCACGCGACCGACGGCACCAACACGGTCAGTGCCGCGGTGACTTTCATCGTCGAGCCGGTCAACGCCGCCCCGGTGCTGAATGGGATTCCGGACCGCGTCGTCCGCCAGGGCGACATGCTGCGCTTCACGCTGGCCGCGACCGACGCCGAGGGTGACCCGATCACCTATGGGCTGCAGACACCGCTGCCCGGGGGCTTCATCCACCCGGAGACGGGCGTGTTCGAGTGGACGCCGCCCTACGACCTGGCCGGCGACTACGAACTCGTGTTCACGGCCAGCGACGGCCGCAACACCAGCGAGCGCCGTGTGCGCGTGACCGTCCTGAACGTCAACGCCGCGCCGATATTCGACGAGTTCGTCGGGATCGGCGTGCTCGAGGGCGAGGCCTTGACGCTGCGCCTGTTCGCCGCCGACCCGGACAATCCGTTCTACGTGCCGCAGGTACGGCTCGCCGACGGCACGCTGTCGGTGCAGGAGGGTACGGCGCCAACCGTGACCTACGCGGTCGAGAATCTGCCGGAAGGCGCGAGCTTCGATCCGGTCACGGCCTTGCTGATGTGGACACCTGGCTACGAGCAGGCCGGCATCTATTCGATCCGGGTGACCGCGACCGACGACGGCGACGGCACCGGCACGCCACGCTCGGTTGCTGCAATCGTGCCGATCATCGTCGGTAACGCCAACCGCAGCCCGGTGGTGCCGGAGCTCGACAGCTTCACGGTCGCGAAGGGCGCGGTGCTGGAGATCCCGATCGCGGTCACCGACCCGGACGGCAATCCGCTCGAGCTCGACTTCGACCTCACGCTGCGCGGCATCCTGCAGGACGTCGCCTGGGACGGATTGCCGCTGCGTGAGGATGGGCGGCCGCCCTTGTTCAACTTCATCCCGACCGGCAGCGGCACCGGGATCCTGCGCGTCGCGCCACTCGAGCGCGATCGTGGCGACTACATCGTCACGCTGACCGCGCGCGATGACGGTGACGGCGGCGGCGCGGCGGCCATCCTCAGCGGCAGCCGCACGCTCGTAGTACAGATCACCTCCGACAGCGAGCCGCCGGCGCTCGCCCCGATCGGCGACCGGGTCGCGCTGCTCGGCCAGCCGTTCGAGCTCACGCTGCGTGCGAGCGATTTGGACCAGGACGCGCTCACTTTCGGTGTGGATGCGCTGCCGCCCGGCGCAACGCTGACGCCGGGGGCGCAGTACGGCACCGCGATCCTGCGCTGGACCCCGGCGGCAGAGCAGGCCGGCGAGTGGCCGCTGTCGGTCACGGTCACTGATTCGCTGGGCGGCAGTGATACGCGCTCGTTCACGATCCGCGCACGAGCCGACAACAGCGCGCCGTTGCTGCTGCCGGTGGGCAACCAGACCGTCGCCGAGGGCGCGGCACTCGACCTGCAGCTCGTCGCGGTCGATCCCGACGGCGATCCGCTGACGTTTGCAGCCAGCAACCTGCCGCCCGGGGCCGTGTTCGACCCGGCCACGGGCCGCCTGCGCTGGCAGCCGAACCTGTTCGCGAACGGCACTTATCGGGACCTGCTGCTGACCGTCGGCGACGGCGCCGGCTCGAGCAGCGAACGCATCAGCATCACCGTGACGCAGACCAACCAGGCGCCGGCGCTGGTGCGGATGCCGCCGCTCGGTGGCCAGGAAGGGCGGCCGCTGCAGTTCACGCTGGTTGCGACCGATCCGGACGGCGAGGCACTGGTCTATGCACCGGTTGGTGCGCTGCCGCGGGGCGTCGAGTTCGACGGCGTCAACGGTCGCTTCCAGTGGACGCCGGATCATGAACAGGCCGGCAACTACAGCCTGCAGTTCACTGCGACCGATCCGGCCGGTGCCCGCGACACGGTGACGGTCACACTGGCAATTGCGGATGTGAACCGGCCGCCGGTGCTGGCCGTGAGCAGCCACCAGGTTGCGCTCGGCGATACGCTGCGCTTCACGCTTGCCGGCAGTGATCCGGATTCCGGCGAGACGCTGACTTTCGCGGCGCGTGAGCTGCCCGAGGGCGCGACGCTCGACCCGGCGACCGGTGAATTCGTCTGGACGCCGGGGCCCGGGCAGATCGGCGATCACCTCGTGGTGGCCAGCATTACCGATGGCAAGGCCGTCGTCGAGCATGGCCTCGTGCTGCGCGCGACTCCGCTGCCGCAGGGGCCGGTGCTCGGTCTGTCCCTTACGCCGAGCTTCCCGGCCGTGCCGGGGCAGCCGGTCGTGATCACTGTTCTCGCGGAGGCCTTCTCGGCAGTCGCCGGCCGCACGCTCGCGGTGAACGGCGCACCGCTCGCGGTCGATGCGCGCGGTCGCGCGACCTTTACGCCGCCGGCAAGCGGGCTCTACGAGCTCACCGCGACGGCGATCGACCTCGACGGCTACACGACGACGATCACGCAGATCCTGCGCGTGCGTGACCCGCTCGACACCTCGGCGCCGCTGGTGCTGTTCAGTCCGGCACTCGCCGGCCAGCGCCTGACCGGCGCCAGTGACCTCATCGGCAGCGTTACCGACAGCAACCTCGAGTCCTGGACGCTCGAGATCGCCCGCTACGGCGATGACGGGTTCGTGGCGCTGGCTGAGGGCACGACGCCGGTCGAGGGACTGCTCGCGACGCTGGATGCGCGGCGCTACACCGCCGGCTTCTACACACTGCGCCTGACGGCGACCGATATTGCCGGCCGCCGTGCCGAGACGACGACCTTCGTCGAGCTGGCGGCGGCGACCGAGCTCGGCCGCTTCCGCCATTCGGTCACCGATTTCACGGCGGAGATTGGCGGCCGGACGCTGGCATTCACGCGCGTCTATGACTCCTTCGAGGCCGGACAGGCCGGCAGCTTCGGCTTCGGCTGGCGGCTGCTGCTGCGCGACCTCGGCGTCGAGACGGACGTCGAGCTGACCGGCGCCGAAGACTCGGGCAAGTACGCGCCGCTGGTTGCCGGGACGCGGCTGTGGATCGACACGCCGGACGGCGGCCGGGTCGGGTTCACGTTCGCGCCACGCGAGATCAGCGGGCCAGGCTTCAGCTACTTCGTGCCGGAGTGGGTCGCCGATCCGGGCGTGAGCTGGCAGCTCGAGTCCGCAGACATGCAGTTGCAGCGCGCCGCCGGCCGCTTCTACGCGCTCGAGGACGGCTCGCCGTACAACCCGGCCGCTCTGGGCGGCGAGCGCGCCCAGTACACGCTGGTCGCGGCGGATGGCACGCGCTGGGAGCTCAGCACGACGGAGGGCGTCACCGCGATCGTATATGCGGACGGGCTGCGGCTGGCCGTCAGCGACGGCGGCATCGTCGGCCCGGACAACGAGGCGATCCTGTTCACGGACGACGAGGACGGGCGCCTGCGCCGCGTCACCAGCAACGACGGACGCAGTTTCGACTACAGCTACGATGCTTTCGGCAACCTGGTCGCAACCCGTGACCTCGCCGCGGCGAGCGCCGAGCGCTACGGCTACGCCGAGCCGGCGACGCACCGGCTGACGCTGATCACGGGGCCAGCCGGCGGGTCGGCCATCGCCTATGACGGCGAGGCGGTGACGACGCAGCCGACGATCGAGCTGGGCGGCGCGCTCGCCTACCTGGATGGCACGAGCAGCGGTTCGCTCAACGGCGACACCGATCTGTACAGCTTCGTCGTGCGGCCGAGCGAGGTCAGCCTGCCGGCCGGCGGCGCCTTCCTGCTCGGCGTGGAGGTCGTGGCGGGCGCGGGCGCGACAGTCGAGGTGCCGGCGATCGGCGGCCTGACGCCGGTCGCTGCCGGGACGACCACCAACGGCGCGTTCGCGTTGTTCCGCATTGAACAAGACGGCTTGCAGACCTTGGCGATCTCCGGCAGCGGCGACTACATGCTGCGGCTCTTTGCCGCCGGCGATGTCAACGGTGACCAGGCGGTGGACGGCAACGACGCCGCGGCGCTGGCCGCCGCGCGCGGCAGTGTCACCGGCGAGGCGGGCTACGTCATCGGCGCCGACCCGAACCGCGACGGCCGCGTGGACGCGACCGACGTCCAGCTGCTCTACGCTAACCTCGGCTTCGTGCCGAACGCAGCGCCGATCATCACGCCGGGATCCGGCTTCACCCACGTCGAGCTGGACGCATGGATCCCGGTCGCTTCGTTTGTCAGCGATCCGGAGGGCGACCCGGTCGCGTTCCGCATCGTCAGCGCGAGCGGCGGCAGCGCGACGCTGTCCGGTGACGGCACGCGCGTGCTGTTCAGCCCGGCTCCGGGCTTCGCCGGCGCGGCGAGCTTCAGCATCGTCGCCGACGACGGCTACACGCAGTCAGCGATCGCCATGGTCGGTGTGACGGTCAGCGACGCGCCGCTGCTGCGACTCGATTTCCTCGAGCGCAATCCACAGCTCGCGCCCGGCAACCGGCTGGCTCCGGTCGTGACCGGCGACTTCGCCGACCAGGCCGGCGTCGAGTTGCCCGCCAACTATTACTCGCTGATGTCCACCGACACGGATGTCGCCGGTGCGCCGGGCCACGGGCTCGTCACCGGTCTCAGCGAAGGCTTCGCGGCGCTGGTCGCGACGCGCGGCGAGATCCAGGCGGCGACCGCTATCGTGGTCGGCGAGCCGAGCCGCTTCGAGCATATCCAGCTCGCAGCCGGCCTCGAGATCTACCCAGAGGCACTGACGCTGGTACCGCTGACCGGCAGCAAGCAGCTGCGGGTAGCGATCGCCGGTGAGGCGGAGTCGCTGGCGGCGGCGGACAGCGGAGTCCTCTATTTCGCCGGTAACTCGGCCGTCGTGCAGGTTGGCGGCGATGGCCTGATCCAGGCGCTCGCGACCGGACACACCGAAGTCACGATCATCTACAACGGTGTCGAGTTCATCGTGCCGGTACGCGTGCAGGAGCCGGTGCCTGATTCTGCAGTTCTGGGCGCGGAGGGCGGAGCGCTCAGCCTGGCCGACGGCACCGTGCTGACGATCCCGCCCGGTGCGCTGGCCGAGGAACAGACGGTCACGATCACGACGGTCGCCACCGACAGCCTGCCCATCGCGCCGCCGCCGGACTGGACGGCACTGAAGGCGTTCGAGCTGCAGTTCGACGGCGAGCTTGCGACCGGTGCGCAGCTGGCGATCCCGGTCGCGGCCGACATCCCGGAGGGCACCGAGCTGTTCCTGTTCCGCTACGGCGAGGTGCCGGACGAGAACGGCGAGCTGTACCCGGTCTGGTTCCAGCAGGATGTCGCGATCGTCGGCGCCGACCATGTCGCGCGCACCAGTTCGCCGCCCTACGGTGGCGTCGAGCCGGCCGGCGTCTACATGCTCGGCGACACGGTGCCCGGGATGACGCTGGCCAGTGGCCAGCTGAGCGTCAATTTCCCGATCGGCAGCTTCGTCATCACGGTGGCGGGCGGCGTTGGCGGGATCGCCACCTTCACCCCGTTCATCCGCGTGACCACCAATGTAAGCCGGCTGACGGTCATCGCCGTGCCGCCGCAGGGACTGCCGATCGTCACGCCGCTCGACGTGCAGCTCGATCCGGCACGGCTCACCAACTGGTCGGTCACAGTCAGCCAGCCGACCGCGCTTTCGCCGCGCAGCCCGGTGATCACCGCGGCGGCGGTCGGCCAGACGCTGGTCGATGGCGTGCTGACGCCGGTGGTCACGATCAGCGGCCACCAGTTCGAGGCCGCGCCCGGCACGGCGATCAGCTCGCGCCTGACGGTGATGTTCGAGCAGCAGGGCCAGAGCTTCGCCGGCCGGGTCGTCGGCAACGTGCTGACCGGGCCCGATGGGGTGCCGTACATCACCGCGGTGATCCCGGCCGCGGTGACCACCGGCATCGCCGAGATCTCGGTGGTCCGGGTCGATACCGTGCCGGGCCGGCATCCGCGCACCGGGGTCATCACCCAGGTCGAGCGGCCCTACACCAGCAACTCGTTCCGCACCGGGGCGCTCGGCTCGCAGGTCGTCGCCGCGCTGCGCAGCACCGGCCAGATGGCGGTGATGACCCAGGGCAATCCGTTCGCCGCCGATCCGGTCGCGGCGCTTGGCCTGGTTGCGCGGATCCCGGTCGGCTCGCTGCCGCGTGCGACCGCGCTGACCGCCGACCGCACGCGCGCCTACGTGACGCTGTCCGGCGAGGCCGGCGTGGCGCTGGTCGACATGGTGGCGCTGCGCAAGGCCGACGCGGTGCCGGGCAATGACCTGCCGTGCCACGATCCCACCGACCTGATCAAGCTGCCGGCCGGCGCCCGGCCGTTCTGGATCACGATCGACAGCGCGGACCGCTACGCCTACGTCTCCGACGAACGCAGCTACGGGGTCGCAGGCGATCCGTACGGGCTGGTCTACGTGATCGACATCAACCCGCGCTCGCCGTTCTACCACCAGGTGATCCGGACCATCCGGGTCAGTGACGCACCGTATGGCCTGCGCCAGCTGGCCATCGATGCCGACGGTACGAAACTGTACGCCGCCGCGCCGAACCGGACCGCCTACGACCCGCCGCTGGCCGAGGCGAGCCACATCGTGGTCATCAACATCAACCCGGCCGACCGGGCCGCGGATGGCGCCGGCAACGCGCACTACTATTGGGAGCAGATCGGCAAGGTCGCGACCGGGCAGGAGACCTGGGCGGTCCAGGCGACCAACCAGCCCGGCGTGATCGCCTTCACCAACCGCTACAACGACGTCGAGGGCTTCGGGCTGCTGCGGGTGCAGAACACTGCCGGCGGAGCGGGCCTGCTCGGCGAGGGCGCATTCACGCTGTCGACGCTCGGCCTGCACCTCGGCGCCAGCGGCGACACCTTCGACGTCAACAACGCCGGTTCGGTCCTGATCCTGCCGGAGAACAGTTTGCAGGCCTCGATCGGCCCGCATCCGGCCTATGCCTTCGTCGCCGGCCACAACCGCTTCGTGCAGGGTATCCCGTCGGCCGACCCGAACGCGCTGACCAGCGGCAGCTACGCGGCCGGGCCGGGCGGCAGCAACGTCGGCATCATCCGCGACCCGTTCGGCACGGCGCAGCTGGTCGGCGCGACCACCTCGATCCCGCTCGGCGCGGTCGACAACCTGGTGTTCGCTGCCGGCTTCAACTACCTGTTCGCCGGCTACCGCGGTGTCGACCAGGTGTTCGTGTTCAACCTCGTGAACCTGGTCGGCGAGGTCGAGTACACGCTGGCCGATCCGGCCCGCAGCTCGCGGCTGGCGCGCTTCCCGGTGGACCGGCTGCACTACGGCGAGCTGCTGCCGATGCAGGAGGACCTGCAGCTCTTCAACACGGGAATCGACATCCGCGCCGACTACCGCGTGATCAGCTCCAATTTCGCCGCCGCGCGCTTCGTCTTCGGCGTGCCGAAGCTGATGGACGGGCAGGGCAACTACCTGCTCGACGAGAACGGCCAGCGGATCCCGTCGCCGAGCGCGCCGCTGGCGACCGGGGGCATGCCGCAGGGCCTGAGCGCCCACCTCACCGAGGTCGCGCCAGGGCCGCGGATCCGCAACCAGTTCGACCTCGGCCGGCGCATCGGCGTCGCCCCGACCGCCGGCCTCGGCATTAGCGACCTGCTTGACGAGATGATGGAGAAGCGCAACTGCGAGGACCCGTCGTTCAACTCGTCGATCCAGCTCGATACCGGCGCGGTCATCGAGACCCACGAGCTGGTCGCCTATACCTCGCTTGGCCAGCAGCAGCAGTTGCAGCTGACCTACAACTCGCTGAGCGCGGACCCGCGGCCGATCGTGATGTTCTCCTGGGAGGACGTCGGCGCGGAGGTCGACTTCTTCGCCGAGCACCATCCGGACCTGCTGACCGACGACGGCAACGTGCTGCTGGCGGTGCAGATCAGCTTCACCGGCGACGGTGGCTCGAAGGCCGGTCCACTGCAGTTCTTCGGCATCCCGCCCGGCACCGATGACTTCAGTGTCGCGCTGCAGACCGACCTCAGCGACCTGCCGACCGGCTACTACAGCTACACGATCGAGGCCAACTTCGCCGGCAAGGTGCGCAGCAGCACCGGCTCGATCCTGCACGTCAACCGCGCGCACAGCGCCTTCGGCCGCGGCTGGCAGCTCGAGGGCGTGCAGGAGCTGTACGTCACGCCGGACGGGTCGGTGTCAGTCGTCGATGGCAATGGCGACAGCCAGCACTTCCATCGCCAGGAAGTCGTGATCCAGCCAGGCTGCCCGCCGCTGACCGAGACCCGCTACGTGACGCTGGCCGGTGACAACTCGACGCTGGTCCGGCGCGACGACGGCAGCTTCGAGCGCTGGATGAACGACGGCACCAACTACGTGTTCAGCGCGCCCGAGGTCGACCCAGCCGGGGTCGCGATTCCCGGCTTGCTGCGCAGCGTCACTGACCGCTACGGCAACGTCACGACCTACGGCTATGACCGGGCCGGCAAACTGACCAGCATCACCGACCCGGTCAACCTGGTGACGCACTTCGTCTGGAGCGGCAAGTACATCGAGCGGATCATCGATCCGGCCGGCCGCGAGACCCGCCTGCAGTACAGCGGCAGCAACGTCAACGTCGATGGACTCGACCTGCTGCGCATCACGGACCCGGCGCAGCCCGGCGACCCGCCGGCGGTCCGTCAGTTCAGCTATGACGCGCGCGGCCACCTGCTGACCGAGATCAACCGCCTTGGCGGGCTGGAGACCAACAGCTACGGCTTCCACGGCCGGGCCGAGCAGGCGGTGCGTCCGGACGGCACCGTCGTCGAGGTGACGGCGCTGCAGGTGATCGCGCTGCACGATCCGGAACAGGCGGCGGACGCCGCGCATCCGCCGCTGGTCGTCGCCCAGGGCCTCGACGACCTGGCTGCCACCTACGTCCAGCCGAACGGCAACGTGCGGCACGTGACCTATGACGAGCGCGGCTTCATCGTCGAGCAGCGCGATGCGCTCGGCGTCGGCATGCGCTACGTGCGCGATGCCCAGGGCAACGCGGTCGAGGTCGTGCAGGGCGGCGTCTCGACCTTCTACACGTTCGACCAGTACGGCAACCGCCTGAGCCAGCGTGACCAGGCCTCGGCGCCGGGCGCCGCGACGACGATGACCTATGGCGCCTACAACCGCATCAGCAGCGTGACCGACGAGCTCGGCCGGACCACCACCTACCAGCTCGACGCGCGCGGCAACGTGCTCGAGACCCGCCACCCGGACGGCAGCGTCTGGAGCTACACCTATTTCCCGCAGGGCCTGCTGCGGACGATGACCGACTCCCACGGCCGGACGACACACTACGACTACGACCGCCATGGACGACTGTCGCGGGTCACGAATCCGGACGGCAGTTCGCAGTCCTACGAGTACGATCGGGCTGGCAACACGACGGCGATCATCGACGAAAACGGCAATCGCACCGAGTACAGCTTCGATGCGATGAACCGCCTGCGCAGCGAGACGCAGCTGGATCCGGAGGCGGAGCCGAGCCTGCGGCGAGTCACGACCCGTTACTCCTACGATCCGGCCGGCAACCTGCTGACGATCACGGACCCGCGTGGTGGCATCACGAGCAGCACCTACGACCAGCGCAGCCGGCTGCTGAGCCGGACCGACGCGCTCGACAATACGACGACCTGGAACTGGGGGCCGGACGAGAACCTGGAGAGCGTCGAGGATGCTCTTGGGCGGGTCACCGAGTATCACTACGATCTGCGTAACCGCCTCGAGACCGAAGTCGGTCCGGACGGTGGCCAGATCCACTATGCGTACAACTATGCAGCCCCTGACGGTTCCACGCAGTCGGGCCTGAAGCCGACCGCGATCACGACCGATTACCAGGGCCAGCACGAGGCCACGACGCGATACCAGTATGACGCGCGCGGCCGCCTGGTCGAGCGCACCAATGCCGACGACACTACGGCGCAGTGGCATTACGACGGCGCCGACAACCTGGTCGCGACCATCGACGAGCGCGGCACCGAGACCCGCTACGAATACGACGTGATGAACCGGCGCACGCTGGTCATCGAGGACTTCGGTGATGGGCGCAGCAACTACGCGACCCGCACCTACTTCGATCGCCTCGGTAACGTGATTGCGATCACCGACGCGCGCCAGCCGGACCAGCTCAGCGACGACGCGATGCGTGCCTGGCTGGCGACTCACGACGAGCCGCCACCGTTCACGACGGTGTACCGCTACGATCCTTCCACCAACCGGATGGTGTCGAAGTCCGATCCGCTCGGTAACCGGACCACCTACACCTACGATCGGGCCGGCAACCTGCTGGCTGTTACCGGGCCGGGTGATCGCGTCACCAGCTACACCTACGACGCGCGCTACCGGGTGACCCGGATCACCGAGCCGGATGCCGATGGCGTCGAGGGCGGCCCGCAGACCGTCACGACGATGCGCTATGACCGCAACGGTAACCTGGTGGCGCAGGTGGACGCGCGCGGCAACACAACGACGTATGAATACGATGCATTGAACCGGCAGACCGCGGTCGTCAACGCGCTCGGTGAGCGCAGCGAGACCCACTACGAAGCGGCCGGCAATACTGCCTGGACGCTCGATGCTGCCGGGCGCCGGACCGATTTTGACTACGACAGCTACAACCGCGTGGTTGCGATCCGCGCGCCGCACCCGGATGATCCCGACCAGCAGATCGTGACGCTGCGGCGTGAATACGACCGGGCCGGCAACCTGCAGTGGGAGGAGGACGCGCTCGGCCACCGCACCGAGTACCTGGCCTACGACCTGATGAACCGGTTGCTGCAGGTCCGGGATGCGGCCGGCCACGTCACCGGGTTCGCTTATGACGCAGCGGGTAACCGCACCCAGGTGATCGACCCGCTCGGCCAGGTCACAGTGAGCGAATACGATCGCCTGAATCGGCTGGTGCGGGTCACCGAGCCGGTGCCGGGCGAGATCGACGCGGCGCCCGGCGAAGTCCCGGTCGCCGGTGAGGATCCGCAGCACCCGGCACCGACCCGCGAGTATGCCTACGACGCGGTTGGTAACCTGGTTGAGTCCACCGATGCGCGTGGCAGCGTCACGCGCTACCAGTACGACGCCAATAATCGCCGCACGTCGATCACCGAGCCGGACCCGGATAGCGACGGGCCGCTGGCGGCGCCGCAGACGAGCTTCGAGTACGACGCCACCGGCAACCTGGTGCGGGTCATCGATGCGCGCGGCCAGCAGACCGTCCACGAATACGACCGGCTGGACCGGCGGATCCGGACCACGCTGCCCGATCCGGATGGCATCGCAGGCGAGCAATCCGCGCCGGTGCTGCAGTACTTCTTCGATGAGAACGGCAATCTGGTGCGGACGATTGACGCGCTGGAACGCGAGTCGCTGACCGTGTACGACGCGCTGAACCGTCCGGTCGAGTTCTGGACTCAGGACGTGGATCAGCCGGAACGCGTCGGCTATGACAGCGTCGGCCGCGTGGTCTGGACCGAGGACGCAGAGGGGCGGCGCACGAGCTTCGGTTACGACCGGCTCAACCGCCAGGTCTCGGTGACGCGGCCGGACCCGGATGGGAACGGCCTGCTGCAGGCGCCGGTGGAGACCCTGGCCTGGGACCTGAATGGCAACCTGCTGTCGCGGACCGATGCGCGCGGCAATACCGAGCAGTACGCCTATGACCTGCTGAACCAGCGCATCCGCACCGAGGATGCGAGCGGGCGCGTGACCATCGAGGAGTTCGATGCTGCCGGTAACATCGTGCGACAGGCGCATTTCGCCGCCGGCGCCACGGAGGCGACGGTCGAAATGGCCTGGGACTACGATGCCCTCGGGCGCGTCGTCCGGACGACCAGCAGCTATCTCGAGGGTCCGGGCGGCGCGGCGCGCAGCGAATCCACCTTCGATCGTTACGATGTGGCCGGCAATCTGGTTCGCCACATCGACGAGCTCGGGCGCGTGACGACCTATGGCTACGACGGGATCGGGCGCCTCACGGAGGTGACGCTGCCGGATCCGGATGCTGCGGGTCCGCTGGCGGCGCCGGTCACGCGGCGCACTTGGGATGCGCTGGGTAACCTCGTCGCCGAGACGGACGGGCGGGGCCACACGACCACCTTCGAGTACGATTTCCTGAACCGGCTGGTGCGCATCGTCCGGCCGCCGGCCAGCGACCAGCCGGGTGAGGCGGTGTCCGTCGTGGCCTTCGCTTATGACGCGATGGGCAACCGCATTGCCACCACTGACGAGGAAGGCGGTACGACCCGCTACCAGTACAACTCACGCGACCAGGTCCGGGCGGTGACCGACGCCGCCGGTGGTACGACGCGGATGGAATTCGACCGCATCGGCAATGTTGTCGCGATCGAGGACGCGAACGGCAACCGGACGACGATGCAATATGACGATCTCGACCGGTTGATCGTGCAGGCCGGGCCGGACCCGGATGGCCCGGATGGACCGCAGGAGTCTGCGGTCACGCGGCGGGCCTACGATGCCGGCGGCAACCTGGTGCGGCTCACGGATCCGCTGGGCAACGTCACGCAGTACGCCTGGGACGGCCTGAACCGGCTGATCGAGGTCGTCGATGCCGCCGGCAGCACCTCTACCCGCGAGTTCGATGCAGACGGGCGGCTGGCCCGCAGCACTGACTTCCGCGGCAATGCCACGAGCTATGCCTACGATGGTCTCGGCCGGCTGGTGGCGCTCACTGATGCGCTGGGCCACGCGACGCAGTACACCTACAACGCGGCTGGCAACCTGCTGCGGCGCGAGGATGAGCTCGGGAACGTGACGCACTATGAGTACGACGCGCTGGACCGCCTCGTCACGACGATCGAGCCGGACCCGGACGACGACGGTCCACTCGGCGCGACGATCACCCGGCAGGAGTATGACGCCAACGGCAACCTGACGGCGCTGGTCGACCCGCGCGGATCGCGTACCGACTATGACTACGACCACCTGAACCGCCTGGTTCGGATGACCGACGCGGAGGGCCAGGTGGTCGAGATGAGCTACGACCGCGCCGGGCGCCTGGCGCGGACCACGGACGGCACCGGCAACCTGACCCGCTACGAGTACGACGGAGTCGGCCGGACCACGCGGATCACGGATGCGCTCGGCCGCGTGACCCAGCTGCGCTACGACGGGGTCGGCAACCTCGTCGAGATGACCGACCGGCGTGGCTTCGCGACGACCCAGGAGTACGACGGTGCGAACCGGCTGGTCCGCATCTACGAGCCGGCGCCGGAGGGCAGCACTGATCCGGGCGAGCGGCCGCTGACCGAGCTCGGCTACGACGCCGCCGGCAACCTGAGCACGACGCGCGACGCGAACGGTAATCTGACGACGTTCGGGTATGACGCGTTGAACCGCCGGACGCTGGTCACGGATGCGCTCGGCAACGAGATGCGCACCGCCTACGACGCGAACGGCAATGTCAGCGCGCTCACCGATGCGCGCGGCAACCTCACACAGTTCACATACGATGCGCTGAACCGCCGGATCTCGGTCATGGATGCGCTCGGCCATGTGTCGCAGTACGAATACGACGCCGCCGGCAACCTGGCCGCCACGATCGATGCGCTGAGCCGCCGGACTACCTTCGCCTATGATCACCTGTACCGACTGGTCAGCGTCACCGCGCCCGATCCGGACGGGGATGATCCGCAGGTCGCGCCAGTTACGAGCTACGAGTATGACGCGTCCGGCAACGTGATCGCGCAGACCGATCCGAACGGCAACACCACTCACTACACCTACGACGCGGTCAGCCGCCGGATTGCGACCACCGATGCGCTGGGCCGGACGAGCCAGGCGAGCTACGACGGCGCCGGCAATCTGCGCTCGACCACTGACGCGCTCGGGCGGGTAACCAGCTACGAATATGACGCGCTCAATCGCCTGCTTCGGGTCAGCCAGCCGAACCCGGATCCGCAGGGACCCGTGCCGACGCTCAGTTACACCTATGACGAGCTCGGCAACCTGCTGACGGCGACCGATCAGCGCGGCTTCACGGTTTCATATGACTACGACAGTCGGAACCGCCGTGTCGCCGTCACCGATGCGCTCGGCCATGTATCCACGTTTGCGTACGACGGAGTCGGCAACCTGCAGTCGGCAACCGACGCGCGCGGCTACACAACCAGCTACGACTATGACGAGCTGAACCGCCTGGCGACTGTCACCCGGCCCGACCCGGGCGGCGCCGGTCCACTCGCGGCGCCGGTCACGACCTATGGCTACGATGCAGCAGGCAATCTGACTGCGGTCACGGATCCGCGCGGTTACACGACGACCTGGGTCTACGATGCGCTGAATCGCCAGTTGGGGACCATCGATGCGCTGGGCGGGGTCCGCAGTGTGGCTTTCGATGGTGTTGGCAACGTCGTCGCGAGCACCGATGAGCTCGGGCGGGTCACGCAGTACGGCTATGACGGGCTCAACCGGCTTGTGCGGCAGGAGCTGCCCGACCCGGATGGCGATGGCGCCCAGGCGGCGCCGGTGAGCACCTGGGCGTACGACGCCGGCGGCAATGTGACCGCGATGACGGATGCGCTCGGTGTGGTCACCCGCTACGACTATGACGCCCTGAACCGCGGTACGTCGGTGACCGAGGACTTCGGCGGTTCGCTGCAGCGCACGACGGCGCGTGAATTCGACGAGGTCGGCAACCTGGCGGCGACCGTCGATGCGCTGGGCGAGCGGACTGG
>SCUD01000019.1 GCA_004297335.1 Gammaproteobacteria bacterium | reverse complement strand
GTCTGTTTTCGCAGGATAAACACCTCGGGACCGGCCAAGGCAGCCCCCGGTCGCGGGCTTGCTATAATGCGCGGCTGTTCGTTGCCGCGGCACTACCGCCGCCCCCGGTACGCCGCCCATGGACCAATTGCTGGATTATTTCACCAATCACCCCCTTCTCGCCGGCGGCGCGGCGGTGATGGCCATTCTGGTGACCGCTTTCGAAGCGCGCCGCTGGTCCGAACGCGGCACGGCCGTCGGTCCGACCGAGGCCGTACGGATGATGAACGAGGGAGCCGTGCTGGTGGACGTGCGCGGTGCGAACCAGTTCAAGGATGGCCACATCGAGGGCGCGCGCAACGTGCCGGGCGACCAGATCGCCGCCGGCAGCGCGCCGCTCACCAAGCTCGCGGACAAGACGCTGATCCTGTGCTGCGACAGCGGCACGGCGGGTGGTGCGGCGGCACGGACGCTCGCCCGCGGCGGATATGGCGGCAAGGTCTTCACCCTGCGCGGCGGTCTTGCCGCATGGCGCCAGGAAAACCTGCCGGTCGTCAAGGGCTGAGGCATGGAACCGGTTCCCGTCACGATCTACACCCGGAGCTGGTGCCCCTATTGCCAGCGCGCATTGGCGCTGCTGCAGCGGCGCGGAATCGGCTACCGGGAACTGAGCCTCGACGACGGCCCGGCCGTGCGCGAGGAGATGATTGCGCGCAGCGGCCGGCGCACCGTTCCACAGGTATTCATCGGTGATCATCACGTCGGCGGCTCGGACGACCTGGCCGCCATCGAACGCAGCGGCGAACTCGACCGGCTGCTGGCAGAACACGCGCAACCCGCAAACCAACCGACCCCATGAGGACTGATCATGACTGACAACAACCAGATCCCTGCCGGCACTACCGGTGATGGCGCCGCCAACGGCCAGGGCCCGACGGTCGCGCTGCAGACCGTCTACATCAAGGATCTGTCCTTCGAGTCGCCGAAGGGACCATTCCTGCCGGCACAGGCCCAGGATCCGAAGATCGCGCTGAACCTCAACACCGCCACGACCAGCGTCGGCCCCGATGCCCACGAAGTCGTGTTGACGGTGACGCTCGAGGCCAAGAACGGCGACCTCGCTGTCTATGTGGCCGAGGTCAAGCAGGCCGGGATCTTCGTCGTGCGCGGCTTCGGGCCCGACGAGACTCGCCGCATCCTCGGCGCCTTCGCGCCCAATCTCCTGTTCCCCTACGTCCGCCAGACGGTATCTGACGTGGTCACGAAGGGCGGCTTCCCGCCGTTCCTGCTGCCGCACGTCAATTTCGATTCACTGTTCGAGCGGTCGATGCAGGAGCAAGCCGCCCGCCAGGCCCAGGCGCCGGCGCCCGGCCCGGCCAACTGAGCCTGGCCGATGCGGCCAATCGTCCTGCTGGGTGCCGGGTCCTGGGGCACGGCGCTCGCGGTGCAGTTCGCCCGTGCCGGGCGCCCGACCGTGCTCTGGGGCCGCGCCGAGGACGAGCCGGAACTGCTCGCGCGCGTGCGGCGCAATGAGCGCTACCTGCCGGGAGTCGAATTCCCGCCGCTGTTGACCATCGAGCCGGATCTCGCCCGGGCCATCGAGGCCGCTGACGATCTGGTGGTCGCAGTCCCTTCGGGTGCGCTGCGCTCGATGCTCACGCAGGTCCAGCCGCTGCTGGGCCCGCGCGCGCGCCTGGCGTGGGCCAGCAAGGGCTTCGAGATCGCAACCGGCAAGCTGCCGCACCAGATCGCCCTCGAGGTGCTGGGGCCGAACGTGCCGATCGCGGTGCTCTCGGGTCCGACGTTTGCACGCGAAGTCGGCGCCGGGCTGCCGACCGCGATCGCAGTGGCCTCGCCGGATCCCGCATTTGCGCTGGAGCTCGCCCGCAGTATCTCCTCGGGCCGCTTTCACGCCTACACGCAGCCGGACATCGTCGGCGTGGAGGTCGGCGGTGCCGTCAAGAACGTGCTGGCGATCGCGACCGGGGCCTCGGACGGCATGGGTTACGGCTCGAACAGCCGTGTGTTCCTGATCACGCGCGGCCTGGCTGAAATGGTGCGACTCGCGGTCGCGCTCGGCGCCAGGCAGGAGACGATGATGGGACTCGCCGGACTCGGCGACCTGGTGCTGACCTGTACTGACGACCAGTCGCGCAACCGGCGCTTCGGCCGCGCGATCGCCGCCGGCCAGCCCATCGAGCAGGCGATTCGGGAGATCGGCCAGGCCGTCGAGGGCTATCACGCGGCACGCGCGGTCCATACCGTGGCGCAGCGCCTTGGCGTCGAGATGCCGATCTGCGAGCACGTGTACCAGGTGCTGTACGAGGGCATGCCGATCCCCGAGGTCGTCACCTCGCTGCTCACCCGGGAAGTGACGCCGGAGAACTGAGCGGTGCCGGGTCCGCTGGTCGGGGGGCGGGGCGGTCCCTTCGCTCGCCCGCTCAGAAGAACGGACATTCGCGGCCTCGCGAAGGGACCGCCCCGCCCCCCGACCAGCGGCCGCCTATAATCGCGGCATGTCAGCGACTCCAGCGCCCGGTGATCTCGCCATCGACTTCTGCGGCCTGCGGCTCGCCTCGCCGATCGTGCTGCTGTCCGGTTGCGTTGGCTTCGGCGAGGAGTACACGCGCGTCGCGGGCTTTTCCAATCGCGACGCTGGCGCGATCGTCCTCAAGGGCACGACGCTCCAACCGCGGCCTGGCAATCCGCCGCATCGCCTCGCCGAGACGCCGATGGGCATGATCAACGCGATCGGCCTGCAGAACCCTGGCGTCGACCACGTCGTGCGCCGGATCCTGCCGGGGCTCGACTTCAGCGAGACTCATTTCTTCGCCAACGTCTGTGGCTCGAGCCTCGAGGAGTATGTCGAGGTCGCGCGCCGCTTCGACGACTCGCCGGTCGCAGCGCTCGAGATCAACATCTCCTGCCCGAACGTCCGCGAGGGTGGCGTGCACTTCGGCAACGATCCGGACATGAGCGCGCGCGTGGTCGCGGCCTGCCGGCGCGTGACCAGGAAGCCCCTGATCACGAAACTGTCGCCGAACCAGACTGATATCCGCGAGAATGCGCGGCGCTGCATCGAAGCCGGCAGCGACGCGCTCTCCGTGATCAACACGATCGCCGGCATGGCGATCGACCTCGCCACCCGCCGTCCGGTGCTCGGCAATGTGCAGGGCGGCGTCTCCGGGCCGGCCATCAAGCCGATCGCGCTGCTCAAGGTCCGGCAGGTCTGGGAAGTCGCGGCACCACAACGGGTGCCGATCATCGGCCAGGGCGGCATCGCGAGCGCCAGTGATGCGCTCGAGTTCCTGGTCGCGGGCGCGAGTGCCGTCGGCGTCGGCACCGGACTGTTCTACGATCCGCTGCTGTGCCCGAAGATCAACGCCGGCATTGCCGACTACCTGCGCGAGGCCGGCATGCACTCCGTCAGCGAGCTGAGCGGATCGCTGGTCACGACGCCGCAACCTGCACCGTGTACTGCTTCGTAGTCGGATAGGCGAACCGGATGCCACGCCGGTCCAGCTCCGCATGGATCTGCAGGTTGATCTCCTGCTGGATGTCCAGGTAGGCCGCATAGCCGGCGTCGAGCACGAAGTAGGCAACCTCGAAGATCAGCGCGAAGTCGCCGTGCTGCGAAAAATGCGCCCGGTCGAAGCGCGCCTTGGGCTGCGTGAGGATCGCCGACTCAATGATCCGGGGGACTTCGCGGATCTGCTCGAGCGGGGTTTCGTAGACGATGCCGATCCGGAACACGATCCGCCGCTCGGACAGCAGGCCGAAGTTGCGCACGCGACTCTTCAGCAGGTCGCCGTTCGCAATCACGATCTGCTCGCCGCTCAGCGAGCGCAGCCGCGTGCTCTTGATGCCAATGTACTCGACCTTGCCCTCTTCCTCGCCGACGGTCAGCAGGTCGCCGACCTTGAACGGCTTGTCGAGCGCAATCGACAGCGAGGCCAGCAGGTCGCCGAGCACGTTCTGCACCGCGAGCGCGACCGCAATGCCGCCGATGCCGAGGCCGGCGACCAGCGGCATGATCTCGACGCCGAGGTTCGCCAGCAGCATCAGGAACGCGACGCTCCACACCGCCGCAACGCCGACCACCCGCAGGATGTTGAGGCTCGCCTCCCCGCCCGCAGCGCCGGCAAGACCGGCCCGGCGTTGCTCGATCAGGTGCCGGATCGTCGTCGTGCCCCACAGCGCGACCTGGACCCAGATCACGACCTGCAACCCGATCGTGATCGCGCGGTCGAGCCCGGCCGGGATCGTCAGCCAGCGCAATGCAAGGTAAATAGCCACCGCGACCAGGAACACGCGAGTCGTCCGGCCGAGCAGCGCCTGCACGAGCACGAGCGGGGCGGCCGACTGCTCCGGTGCGAGGGCCTTCAGGCGGTGCGCGATCGCCGCCCGCGCCAGCGGCAGCACCGTGAACCACAGTGCGAACTGCGCAACAGCGATGATCCACGCCCGCAACGGATTGCCGAGAAACACTCCGCCAGCAAGCTCGCTGAATTCCGCCACGGGCACTCCGGAATCTTCTTGAAAATCAGCGCGATGCGCGCGCGCCGCTGCATTATTCAGGATTGTAGCCGCCGGGCGCCCCGCAGGCCAGCGGCAACGCCGCCAGCTTATGTCATAGCAGGACTGCCAAAAATGTGACGCATTTCGCGGTTCCTGCTATAGATGCGCCGGGGGATCAGCAGAGGACCATGGCGGCTGCCGCTGCGACCACTGGTTCGCGCGGTTGGCGGTGCCGTATTTCCAACCAAGGAGCAGATGTGATCGGGAAGACCTTGCACTCGGGACTCGCCTGTGGCGCACTCGCGTTGTCATTCGGGTTCGTGACCGCCTCCGCCCAGGAGTCGGTGCCAGCGGCGGAGTCTGAAAGCGGCAACCTCTGGTTCGTCGAGCTGTCCGGTGCCCCAGTGGCCGACGGTAACACGCTGAACGGCGTCCGCGCCGAGAAGGCAGCATTCCGCAAGGCCGCAGCAGCAGCGCGCATCGGCTACACCGAGCGGCACAGCTTCGACACGCTGTTCAATGGCTTCTCAGTCGAGGTCGGACTCGCCGGCCGCGCCCGCCTCGCGACGCTTCCCGGCGTCAAGGCGATGTATCCGGTTGCCGTCATCCAGGCGCCGACACCGGAGATTTCCGCCGGCGCAGCGCCGGACCTGGCCGCCGCGATCGCGATGACCGGCGCCGACATCGCGCAGGACTCGCTCGGTTACACCGGTGCCGGCATCCGGGTCGGCGTCATGGATACCGGTATCGACTATCACCACCCTGACCTCGGCGGCTGTTTCGGCGCGGGTTGTCGCGTCGCCGCCGGGTGGGATTTCGTCGGCGATGCCTACAACGCCGATCCGACGAGCGCTGCCTACAATCCAGTCCCGGTACCGGATGCAGATCCGGACGACTGCAACGGTCACGGCACCCATGTCGCCGGTATTCTCGGCGCCAGCGGTGCCATCAAGGGCGTTGCGCCCGGCGCCACGCTCGGCGCCTATCGTGTTTTCGGCTGCAACGGCTCGACGACCGGCGACATCATGCTGGCGGCGATGGAGCGCGCACTGGCGGATGGCATGCAGGTGCTGAACATGAGCATCAGTGCGCCGTATCAGTGGCCGCAATATCCGACCGCGCGCGCTGCCGACCGCCTGGTCAACAAGGGCATGGTCGTGGTCGGATCGTTCGGCAACAACGGCGCCAATGGTCTCTATTCCGGGGGTGCGCCGGGACTCGGCGACAAGGTCATCGCCACCGCGTCGTTCGATAACACGTTCCTGTCCCTGAACTCGTTCACGATCTCGCCGGACGACACGGTCATCGGCTATTCGACGCTGACGGACTCGGTCCCGGCGCCGGCCTCGGGTTCATTGCCGATGGCACGGACCGGCACCACGACCCCGGACGCCGATGCCTGCTCGGCGCTGACGGGCAGCCTGACCGGAATGGCCGTGCTGATCCGGCGCGGCGGTTGTACGTTCATTGTCAAGGCTCAGAATGCGCAGGCTGCTGGTGCAGCGGCGGTCATCATCTACAACAACGCAGCCGGTCGCTTTTCCGGGACGATCGCCGGCAGCGACGTGACGATCCCGACGGTGCAGATCTCGGACACCGAGGGGGCGTTGATCGACAGCCGTCTCCTCGCCGGCCCGGTGACGCTGAGCTGGCAGTCGGGTGTAAGCTCGTTTGCCAATCCCACCGGCGGACTGGTCTCGAGCTTCAGCTCCTACGGCCTGTCGCCGGATCTCGCCATCAAGCCCGATATCGGTGCGCCGGGCGGGCTGATCTATTCGACCTTCCCGCTCGAGTTCGGCGGCTATGGGACGAACAGCGGCACCTCGATGACCGCGCCGCACGTCGCCGGCGCCGCCGCCCTGCTGTTGCAGGCGCAGCCGCACACACCCTCACAGGCGGTGCGCGGCATCCTGCAGAACAGCGCGGACCCGAAGAACTGGTGGGGCAACCCGGGCCTCGGCTTCCTGGACAACGTGCACCGGCAGGGCGCGGGCCTGCTCGACATCGACGACGCAATCCTCGCGACGACCCGGGTCGAACCGGCGAAGATCGCGGCCGGTGAGAGCCAGGGTGGTCCGTTCACACAGACGCTGACGATCTCGAACCGGGGCACCGGCGCGGTCACCTACGACCTCACCTCGGTCAATGCATTGTCGACTGGCGCCAACACCTTCACTCCGAGCTTCAACACTTCCAACGCCAGCGTGGCCTTCAGCGCCGCCAACGTAACGGTGCCGGCGGGCGGCAGTGCAACCGTCGACGCCACGATCACGCCGGCGACCGCTCCGGTCGGTGGCCAGTATGGTGGCTACGTCGTACTCACACCGCAGGGTGGCGGACAGGTCTACAGGGTTCCGTTTGCAGGCTACATCGGCGACTACCAGGCACGGCAGGTGCTGGTGCCAACGAGCAACGGCTTCCCTTGGCTGGCACAAGTGGTCGGGACGTCTTACTTCAACCGTCCTGCGGGTTCAACGTACACGCTCGTGGGCGATGACATCCCATACTTCCTGCTGCACCTCGATCACCAGTCGCGCAGGCTGCGGCTAGAGGCTTTCGATGCCAATAGTGGCAGGGCGTGGCACCGCATCAGCGATGACGAGTACATCGGTCGCAACTCTGCATCGACCAGCTTCTTCGCCTTCGCCTGGGACGGCACGACCTTCACCGGCAAGGGCAAGAACGGCAGCCAGTGGCGCACGGTGCCGGACGGCCAGTACGTGGTGAAGATTTCGGTACTCAAGGCGCTTGGGGATGAGAACAACCCAGCCCACTGGGAGAGCTGGACCTCGCCGGTGATCACGATCGACCGGCCGTAGGCACGGTTCACCGGATCGATGTGGGCCCCACCGTCACCGGTGGGGCCCTTTTTTTTCGGCGGCTCAGCCGAGGCCGAGTTCGCGCAGCTTTCGCGTCAGCGTGTTGCGGCCCCAGCCGATGCGCCGGGCCGCCTCCTGCCGGTGCCCCTGTGCCGCCGCAAGCGCCGCCCGCGCGAGGGTGCGTTCGAACTCGGGGCCGGCGAGTTCCAGCAGTGGCGCGCCACCGGCAGCGAGGTGACGCGCGGCCCAGGCGGCCAGTTCACGGCTCCAGGAGTCCGGTGCAATGACGGGCCCGGCGGTGCCACCCAGGTCCGCCGGTATGTCCTCGGCGCGGATTTCACTGCCCGGCGCCGTGACGGTGAGCCTGCGGGTGGCGTTGACCAGCTGACGCACGTTGCCCGGCCAGTCGAAGGCGACCAGCAGCCGCTCGGCCTCCGCGGTCAGCGACTTCGGCTCGGCGCCGAGCTCGCCCGCGGCGAGCACGAGATAGTGCGCCAGCAGCTCGGGGATATCCTCGCGCCGCTCACGCAGCGCCGGCACGCGGATGCGGATCACGTTCAGGCGGTGCAGCAGGTCCTCGCGGAACAAGCCCTGGCGCACGCGGGCGTCGAGGTCCTGGTGGGTGGCTGCGATCACGCGCACATCGACGCGGATCGGCACGCTGCCACCGACGCGATAGAACTCGCTCTCGGCCAGCACCCGCAGGAGCCGCGTCTGCAGTGCCGGGGACATGTCGCCGATCTCGTCAAGAAACAGCGTGCCGCTGTCGGCCTGCTCGAAGCGGCCGCGGCGCTGCGCGTCGGCGCCCGTGAACGCACCCTTCTCGTGGCCGAACAACTCCGATTCCAGCAGCTCGGAAGCGATCGCCGAAGTATTCAGGGCGATGAATGGCCCCCTGGCTCGCGGGCTGTGGCGGTGCAGCGCCCGCGCGACCAGTTCCTTGCCGGTGCCGGATTCACCGGTCACCAGCACCGAGAGACTCGAGCGCGACAACCGCCCGATGGCGCGGAACACCTCCTGCATCGCCGGGGCCTGGCCGAGTATTCCGGGGATCGCCGTCGCCACTGGCTCTGCCCGCGCGGACTCGCCCTGCGTCGCGGCGCGCCGGACGAGCGCCACCGCCTCGTCGATGTCGAAGGGCTTCGGCAGGTATTCGAACGCGCCGCCCTGGTAGGCGGCGACGGCGCTGTCGAGATCCGAGTGTGCGGTCATCACGATCACCGGCAGCTCCGGATGGCCGCGCCGCACGCTCTCGAGCAGCTGCATGCCGCTCGGGCCGGGCATGCGCACATCCGTGATCAGCACATCGGGCCGGCTGCGCTCGAGCGCTGCGAGCGCGGCGCCGGCATCCCCGAACGAGCGCGGCTGCAGCCCGCCCTGGCGCAGCGCGCGCTCGAGCACCCAGCGGATCGAGGCATCGTCGTCCACCAGCCAAACGTCAAGGGGTCGGTTCATCACCATCCTCCATCGGCAGCAGCAGCGAGAACACGGTGCGTCCTGGCCGGCTGTCGAACTCGATGATCCCGCCGTGGCGCGTCGCGATGTCCTGGGCCACCGCGAGTCCGAGGCCGGTGCCGCCTGCGCGTGCCGAGACCAGCGGGTAGAAGATCGTCTCACCGAGTTCCGGCGGCACGCCCGGGCCGTCGTCTTCGAACTGCAGCGACGCGACCAGGCGGTGCCGCTCGGCACCGATCGTCACCTGGGTCAGCGCCCGGCTGCGCAACACCAGGTGGCCCTGTCCGCTGAGCGCCTGCACGGCGTTGCGCGCCAGGTTCAGCATCGCCTGCACGATCAGGTCGCGATCCAGCACGAGCGGCGGCAGGCTCGGATCGTAGTCACGCTCGATCGCGACGCCGGCAGGGGCCTCGGCGCGGGCCAGGCGATAGACGTGATCCATCAGCTCGTGCACGTTGACCGGCTCGCGCCGCATCGCCCGCGTGGGGCCCAGCAGGCTGTCGACCAGCGCGCAGAGCCGGTCGGCCTCGCCGATGATCACGCGCGTGTATTCCCGCAGCTCTGCATTGGGCAGCTCGCGCTCGAGCAACTGCGCGGCGCCGCGCAGCCCGCCGAGCGGGTTCTTGATCTCGTGCGCGAGCTGGCGCGCCATCAGCCGGCTGCCGCCCTGCTGCGCCAGCAGCGCGTTGTCGCGGGTGATGCGGCTCGGCCCGGTCGTGTCGGCGATCTCGAGCAGCAGCGCGCCGGGCAGCTGCGGCAGCGATGCCGGCGTCAACGTCAGGTCCACCAGGTAGCGCGTATCGGTGCGCGCCAGCGGGCACAGTTCGCATTCGCGCAGCGCCAGCGGTTCGTCGCCGGCGCGGGCGCGCGCCATCAGTTCGTCGAGCCGTTCGCCGCCGGCCAGCAGCGACGTCAGGCGCCGGCCGCGCGCCGCTGGCAGGCCGGTGGCCAGCAGGTCGGCGGCGGCGGCATTCAGCCAGGCGACCTCATTGCGGGCATCCAGCACGAGGATGGCCGTCGCCAGCAGGTCCGGCAACGCGGCCGGATCGAACATCGCGATCCGCAGCGCCGGCTCAGCCATGCGCGCGCGCTCCACGAGCGGCGCGGCGGGCCGGCTTCAGTTCGGTGTGGTCCCCGGCGGCGGCGGCGGCGGAACCTGCGGGAACGAGCGCGGCTGCCGCTCGGGCTGCGTCTGCGGCGGTGCGGCCGGCGGCGGCGTTGGCGGTTGCCGCTGCGGGCTCTGTACCGACACCTGGCGCACATGGAACGGCAGCGGTGTGCTGCTGATCAGCGCATAGCCATTCGCATCGAGCACGGCGACGCGCAGCACATGCGTGCCACGTTCGAGCACGCCGAGCGCGGCCGAGAACCCGGTCGTCGCCGGCAGCGGCGTGCCATCCAGGAAGAAGGTCAGCACATGGTCCGGCTGCAGCTCGCCATCCAGTTCCGCGACCGCCGTGACCCCGGCATCGCCGCCGAAGAAGACTTCCTCCGCCGCGGGCTGCGTGATCCGCAGCGACCGGTACGCGGCGACCGCCTCCGTTGACGCTTCCGGCGCGGCGTCCTCCGCCGCCGGCTGGGCCTCGTACTCGCTGAGTCCCTGGAGCATCACGCGCTCGGCGTCCGGCGCACCGGGCTGGTCCGCGTAATGGATGACGCCGTCCTTGTCCACCCAACGATAGATCTCCTGGGGCAGTGCCGCCAGGGACAGGAGCCATCCGGCCAGGAACAGGGCTATGCGCATTGGCGAAGCATAGCCCGGAGCGGGCCGGACGGACAGGACGGGGGCGGCATTCTGTGAACGCCGCCCCCGCCGCCTGGCCCGGGGGGGCTCAGAGGCTGTAGTACATGTCGAACTCGACCGGATGCGTCGACATCCGGAACCGGGTCACCTCACCCATCTTCAAGCCGATGTAGGCATCGATCAGGTCGTCGCTGAACACACCGCCGCGCTTCAGGAACTCGCGGTCGCGGTCGAGATGCTCGAGCGCCATGTCCAGCGAATAGCAGACCTCCGGGATGTTCTTCGCCTCTTCCGGTGGCAGGTCGTACAGGTCCTTGTCCGAGGCCTCGCCGGGGTGGATCCGGTTCTGGATGCCGTCGAGGCCAGCCATCAGCATCGCGGCGAACGCCAGGTACGGGTTCGCGAGCGAGTCCGGGAACCGCACCTCGATGCGCCGGCCCTTCGGGCTCGATACCCACGGGATCCGGATCGAAGCGGAACGGTTCCGGGCCGAGTAGGCCAGCATCACCGGTGCCTCGAAACCGGGCACGAGCCGCTTGTAGCTGTTGGTGCCGGGATTCGTGAAGGCATTCAGCGCACGCGCGTGCTTGATGATGCCGCCAACGTAGAACAGCGCGAGATCGGAGAGTCCCGCATAGCGGTCGCCCGCGAACAGGTTCTTGCCGTCCTTGATCAGCGACTGGTGGACGTGCATGCCGCTGCCGTTGTCGCCGACGATCGGCTTCGGCATGAAGGTCAGCGTCTTGCCGTGTCCATGCGCGACGTTCCACAGTGCATATTTCAGCAGCTGCACCTCGTCGCCCTTCTTCGTCAGCGTGTTCGCGGAGACATTGATCTCGCCCTGCCCGCCGGTCGCGACCTCGTGGTGGTGCACCTCGACCTTGAGGCCGAGTTCCTCGCAGGCCATGCACATGGCGGTGCGCAGGTCCTGGAAGCGATCCATCGGCGGCACCGGGAAATAGCCGCCCTTGACCCCCGGCCGGTGGCCGAGATTCACACCGTCGTAGCTGGTGCCCGAGTTCCAGGCGCCCTGCACCGAGTCGACCGAATAGCTGCAGCCATGCATCTCGTTTGTGTAGCGCACGCTGTCGAAGATGAAGAACTCGTTCTCCGGACCGAACAGCGCGCCGTCGGCAATGCCGGTGGACTTCAGGTAGGCCTCGGCACGCTTGCCGAGCGAGCGTGGATCACGACCATAACCCTGCATCGTCATCGGTTCGACGATGTCGCAGCGCAACAGCAGCGTGGTCTCTTCGAAGAACGGATCGATGACTGCGGTGGACGGATCCGGCATCAGGATCATGTCGGAGTCGTTGATGCCCTTCCAGCCCGCGATCGAGGAGCCGTCGAACATCTTGCCGTCGGTGAAGAAATCCTCGTCGACGAGGCGTGTCGGGATCGAGACGTGCTGTTCCTTGCCGCGCGTGTCGGTGAAACGCAGGTCGCAATAGCGGGCCTCTTTGGCCTTGATCAGTTCGAGAACCTCGGCGGGGGTCATCGGAATCTCCGTTGGGCAAGCGCAGTCGCGCGGTTTCCAGAATAGTGCAAGCGGCGTGCCAATAGGAGGCAACGCTACACAGCTTTATAAAACAATAAGTTAGAATCAATAACCGCTGATACCGGAACGCTTCTGCACAATCATAGCGCAGCCGTGAGCGCATGGCGCATCATTTTGGTGCAGCTGGTGGCTTTTCGAAAGCTGGCAGCCACCGGCACAATGCCCGCCAGATGCGATTGAACAAGCACATCAGCGAAACCGGGATCTGCTCGCGCCGGGAAGCGGATGCCTGGATCACTGCCGGGCGTGTCACCGTCAACAGCGAGCCGGCGACGCTCGGCACCCAGGTCGGACCGCAGGACCTCGTGCGGGTCGACGGCCGGTTGCTTGGCGAGAGCCGCAAGGACGTCTACATCGCGCTGCATAAGCCATCCGGCATCACCTGCACGACCGAGCCGGGCGTGCCGGGCAACATCGTCGATTTCGTCGGGCACCCGGAGCGCATCTTCCCGGTCGGCCGGCTCGACAAGGATTCCGAGGGCCTGATCCTGCTGACCAACAACGGCGACATCGTCAACGAGATCCTGCGCGCCGAACACGGCCACGAGAAGGAATATCTCGTCACCGTCGAGCAGCCGGTCAGCGACAACTTCCTCGCGATGATGGCCGCCGGCGTACGGATCGGCGGCGTGAAGACCCGTCCCTGCATCGTTACGCGCAGCGGGCCGACGTCGTTCCGGATCGTGCTGACGCAGGGCCTGAACCGGCAGATCCGCCGGATGTGCTCCGCGCTCGGCCATCGGGTCCGCACGCTGCGCCGCGTGCGCATCATGCACATCCGCCTCGGCACGCTCCCCCGCGGCCAGTGGCGAGCGCTGACGGAGGCCGAGATCCGTCCGCTGCTCGCGGCCGGGACCGGTCGTCGGGCACCCCAGCCCTGAGCGGGCGGCCGCTATACTTGGCGGCCTTTTCCGCCGCAGCGACGCCCATGCCGAAAGCCCGCACCGCCACCAGTCCGCGTACTTTCCAGGACCTGATCCTGGCACTGCAGCATTACTGGGCGGCGCAGGGCTGTGTGCTGCTGCAGCCCTACGACATGGAGATGGGTGCCGGCACCTTCCACACGGCGACCTTCCTGCGGGCGCTCGGGCCGGAGCCCTGGAGCGCCGCGTACGTGCAGCCGAGCCGGCGGCCGACCGACGGGCGCTATGGCGACAATCCGTTCCGGTTGCAGCACTACTACCAGTTCCAGGTCGTCATCAAGCCCTCGCCCGATGACCTCATCGAGCGCTATTTCGGCTCGCTGGCTGCGCTCGGCATCGACCCGCTGGTCCACGACCTGCGCCTGGTCGAGGACAACTGGGAATCGCCAACCCTCGGAGCCTGGGGTCTCGGCTGGGAGATCTGGCTGAACGGCATGGAGGTCACGCAGTTCACGTACTTCCAGCAGGCCGGCGGGCTCGATTGCCGCCCGGTCACCGGCGAGATCACCTACGGTCTCGAGCGCCTCGCGATGTACCTGCAGGGCGTCGAGAGCGTCTTCGACCTCGTCTGGACCGATGGCCCGCTGGGGCGGGTCAGCTATGGCGACGTGTTCCACCAGAACGAAGTGGAACAGTCCGCCTACAACTTCGAGCACGCCGATACCGCGGCGCTGTTCGCCGAGTTTGAGCAGCGCGAGCAGGGCTGCCGCCGGCTGCTCGAACTCGGGCTCCCACTGCCGGCCTACGAACAGGTCCTGAAGGCCTCGCACACCTTCAACCTGCTCGATGCCCGCAAGGCGATCTCCGTGAGCGAGCGCCAGCGCTACATCCTGCGCGTGCGCGCCCTCGCCCGCGCCGTCGCCGAGTCCTATCACGCCAGCCGCGCGGCGCTCGGTTTCCCGATGCTGCGCGGCACCACGGGAAATGCCGCATGAAGCGCGCGGACTTCCTGTTCGAGCTCGGCACCGAGGAGCTGCCGCCACGCAACCTGCTGGAACTCTCGGAGGCGCTGGCGACCGCGCTGACCGCAGGTCTTGCCGCAGCCGGCCTCGCGAATCGCGGCGCACTCCCCTACGCGACACCGCGCCGGCTCGCCGTGTTCATCCGCGCGCTCGCCGACCGCCAGCCCGAGCAGAAGATCGAGCGCCGCGGTCCGCCCGTCAGCGCGGCCTTCGATGCCGGCGGCCAGCCGACCCGGGCAGCGCTCGCGTTCGCAGCCTCCTGTGGTGTCGGCGTCGGAGACCTGCGACGCATCGACGATGGCCGGCGCGAAGTCCTGTTCTGGTCCGGCACGCGGCCCGGCGCCCCGGCGGCCGAGCTCCTGCCCGGCCTGGTGCGCGAGGCGCTGGAGGCGCTGCCGATTGCCCGCCGCATGCGCTGGGGTGCGGGCGAGGCCCTGTTCGTGCGGCCGGTGCACTGGGTCGTGATGCTGCATGGTCGTGAGGTCGTGGACTGCGAAATCCTCGGGCACCGCGCCGGCCGCATCACCCGCGGCCACCGTTTCCATGCGCCAGCCCCGATCCGGCTGCGCAGCCCCGCGAGCTACGCCAGCCGGCTCGAGTCCGCTGGACACGTGATCCCGGAGTTCGCCGTGCGGCGCGGCCGGATCCGTGCCGGCGTCATTACCGCGGCGGAAGCTGCGGACGGCGAGGCCGTCATCGATCCGGTGCTGCTCGATGAGGTCACCGCGCTCACCGAATGGCCGGTGCCGCTCGTCGGCCGCTTCGATCCGCGCTTCCTGGAGCTGCCACCCGAGGTGCTGATCGCAACCCTGCAGGACCACCAGCGCTGCTTTCCGCTGCGCGGCGCCGACGGCGCGCTGCTGCCCGCCTTCATCGCCGTCGCCAACATCGACAGCCGCGAGCCGGAGCGCGTGCGTGCCGGCAACGAGCGCGTCGTGCGGCCACGCCTGAGCGACGCGGCGTTC
>SCUD01000018.1 GCA_004297335.1 Gammaproteobacteria bacterium | reverse complement strand
GTACCGCCGCCGTCGCCTGCGATCCTCGCCTGCCATCGTGTCCACCTAAGAAATTACGTGGACACGATCCTTCACGTCTGCAGCCAGCGCCTCAAGATGAGTTCGCCGAACGCTTACGGATGTCAGTAAGCGCGCAGGCAACCAAGTTCTTCCGGCCTGAGTTCTCGGCGAGCCAGCTTCCTGCCAGGCAAGGCGCAGGTATGCGATGTCGAAGGATCTGACTGACAAGCAGCGATTGGCGATGGACGCGCTGCAGGGGGCACGGTCGGCCGGCATGCGGTTGAGTGCATACGCGCGCTTGAACGGACTGAACGCGCGACAGCTGCGTGATTCAGTGGTGACGTTGCGTCGGCGCGGCGTGCTGCCGCCGACGGATCGACCGCGGCCGCGCAAGGCTGCGTTTGTCGCCGTGCGCGTTGTGAACACGCCGCCGTCATCCTCAATGCTGCTATCGCCGTCGCGGACCGGGGTGGTGTGTCGACTGATTCACGCAGGCGGGCTGGTGATCGAGTGCGGCGAGTGGCCGCCGACGGCATGGCTGCTGTCGCTGGCATCGGGACGGCGAGATGCTGCGTCCTGACCGGGGCATCGAGCGGGTGTACTTGCACCGCACACCGGTCGACATGAGGAATCATGCGGAGTCGATCGTTATGCGCTGCAAATCCTAACCCGGGTTTACCGAGTTCGCGGTTGAGATTGTCGATTTCGCCTTGTTTTCCGCATAAATCCCATATCTTGTGGTATGACCTAACACTGTGCTAAGTTTCCAAGCAGACACATGGCGTGTAATGGCCTTACGTAGCTTGTTTTGAAGGAATTATAGCATTTAGACGGTTTCCCTTGACATAACAATGCGGGCGGTGTATGACCTAACTCATGCCGTCCCTCACCAAGAAGACCATCCGCGGACGCCCCTACTACTACCTGCGCGAGTGCCAGCGCGTGGACGGCAAGCCGAAGATCATCTGGCAGCAGTATCTGGGCTCCCCCGCCGAGCTGGTGCAGCGCCTGCAACGCGGCGCCCACCGGGCGGTGATCCGCGAGTTCGGCGCCTCGGCCGCCTGTCTGCAAATCGCCCGGCAACTCGAGCTGGTCGCTCTCATCGATCGGATCGTGCCCAAGCGCAGTGGCCAGGGGGTCTCGGTCGGTCAATACCTGCTCATCGCCGCTTTGAACCGTTGTATCGCCCCGCGCAGCAAAACGCAGCTCAGTGGGTGGTATGAGCAGACCGTGCTGCCGCGCCTGCTCGGTGTGCGCGCCGCCCAGCTCACCTCGCAACGCTTCTGGGACAACATGAGCCGCCTCGATAGCCAAGCGATCGCGCGCATCGAGGCGGCGCTGGTGCGCGCCGCGGTCACGGAGTTTTCCCTCGACCTGCGCTGCCTGCTGTTCGACGCCACCAACTTCTTCACCTTCGTCGACAGTTTTAATCGGCGCGCCACGCTGCCGCAGCGCGGTCATAGCAAGGAGGGCCGGGCGAACCTGCGCATTGTGGGCTTGGCGCTGGCGGTCACCGCCGATGGAGAAGTGCCGCTCTTTCATCACAGCTATGCCGGCAATCAACATGACTCCACCACCTTTGGCGAAGTCCTCGAGGATCTCACCGGTCGCTGTCGCGCGCTGGCGCCTGGCACGAGCGATGTCACGCTGGTATTCGACAAGGGTAATAACTCAGAAGACAACCTCAAGAGCGTCGCCCGTTCGGGGCTGCACTTTGTGGGCTCGCTGGTGCCGACCCAGCATCTGAAGCTCCTGGCGATCCGGCGGGATCAGATGCGCCGGCTCGATCAAACCCAGTTGCCCGCGGTGTGGTCCTGCCGCACCGAGCAGAAGATCCTCGGGGTGTCGCGCACGGTGTTGATCACCTTCAATCGTCCGCTCTTTACCGCGCAGGTGAAGACCCTGCGCCGCGAGATCGCCAAGCGGCGCCGCAAACTCAAGGCCGTGCAGGACGCGCTCAAGCGCAGCGCTCAACGCACTCAGGGTCAGAAACCCACAATGGCAGGAACTCAAAAACGCGTGGCCGCTATCCTCAGTGGCCGGCACATGAAGGAGCTGTTCAGCGCGTCGGTGAAGGCCGCCAAAGGCGGCCGATTGAGCCTGCGCTGGCGCTTCAAAGTCAAAGCCTGGAAGACTTTGCAAACCACTCTGCTCGGCAAAACCATCCTGTTCACGGACCGCGCCGACTGGAGCGATGAGCAGATCGTGCGCAGCTATCGCAGCCAGTCGCATGTCGAGGCCGCCTTTCGCAATATGAAGGATCCGCACTATCTGACGTTCCGGCCCACCTACCATTGGACCGATCCGATGCTGCGCGTGCACGCCTTGTACTGCGTGATTGCCCTGATGATCACCAGTCTGCTGCGCCGCCAGTTGGCTCAGGCCGGCATTCCGTTGAGTCTCGCTCGCATGCTCGAGCAACTCTCCGGCATCCGCGAGGTCTCTCTCCTCTATCAAGAGGCGGACGCCAACTCCCCACGCGCGCAAACTATCCTCTCGGACCTGGATGAAGAACAGCAGAAGATCCTGGCCGCGTTGAATCTCACGCCGCTGCGCGCCGCGTAAATCGCGCGCCGCCGGGCGCCGGACCCACCCCCGAAAAGACCGCGGTAGGTCATACACTCCCGTAGCGTCCATTTCCCTATAAAACAAGCGCCAGGTCATCGTTTTCAACTCGAACTCGGTAAACCCGGGCTAAGGGACGACCGCAAGCCGCGGTTGGACCGGCCACAAGGCGTGTCGGCATCCGGGCGCCACTTCGCATAACTGTAACCTCCTCTGGACAGCCGCCACATTGGCGGTGCACGGAGAAGGCATACATTGATGCTGTCCGGAGGCGCCGCAGCGGGCATCGCGCAGGTCGACTATGTGAACAGAAGTCACAAAGAGCTTGACACTGTTGATCCCGTCACTTACAAAATCAGGACCTGCACCCGCATGGCTACCCCGGGGGCGGCAGCGCGCGGATGCGGAGGCGTCGATGGGCAAACGTCCGAGCGCGGCTAGTCGTAGCCGGCTGACTGGGATCGTCGCTAACCGCCGACGCCTGGCGATTGTCGCGGGTGCGATGCTGGGATTCGTCGCCAGCATGCCGGTTGTGCTGGCCTACAGTACCGGCGTCTTTGTCAGCGCCTTCGAACAAGCATACGGTTGGAGCCGGGCCGATACCGCGCTGTGCTGGTCGCTGTACATGCTGGCGCTCTTCCTCGGGTCGACGCCGGCGGGCCGCCTTGCGGACAGTCTGGGGGCCGGCCGGGTCGCGACGGCCAGCATGGCGGTCTTCGGGGTGTCGCTGATTCTGCTTCCCGTCGTGGTGCACGATCTGCTTTCGCTGTGGATCGCCTATGCGCTGGTTTCTATTGCTGGTCTCGGGACGTCACCAGTCGTGATTCTGAAGCCGGTGGTTGCGGCCTTTACAGCCCGACGCGGGCTGGCCGTAGCGATCGCCGTCTGCGGTGCGGGGGGCGGCGCCATCCTCGTGCCAGTTGTTGCAACTGCTCTGATCGATGTGGGGAGCTGGCGCCTCGCTTACGCGGGCTTTGGCGCCGTGGCCCTGCTCGTGGCGCCGGTGCTGTGGCTGACCCAGAGGGTCGTTCCGGCCACACCGGTCACCGGTCGGGACGGCCCCGTGTGCCAACAGGAACCCGGTGTGTCGCTGGCCGAAGCCAGCCGCCTGCCGAGATTCTGGGTGCTCTCCGCTATCGCGTTGCTGACTGCGGCCGGTGTGGCTGGGATCCTCGTCCATCTCGTCCCCTTGCTCGGTGACTTCGGCAAGAGCCCGCGTGAGGCGGCTGAACTCGCCGCGCTGTTGGGCGTGGCAAGTATCGCCGGGCGGATCGGCGGTGGTTTATTGCTCGATCACATCAGTGGCCCTGTGGTCGGCGTCGTGTTAATCGGTTGCTGTGCCATCGGTTTGCTGCTGCTCGCAGTACTCGGCGCCAAAGGTGCAGTCCCCGGTGTACTTCTGATCGGCTGCGCGTTAGGGTCGGAGCTCGACCTGTTCGCCTACTTCATCAGTCGCTATTTCGGGCTGCGTGCCCACAGCGCCATCTTCGGCTGGAACTACAGCCTGATGGCGCTTGCCGGCATGTGCAGCCCGTATCTGCTAGGGGTCCTGTACGATTGGAACGGCGACTACGAGTTCGGATTGCAGTTGCTGAGCGGTATAGCTGCCGCTGGAGCGCTGCTGTGTCTGGCGCTAGGACCGTACCGCTACGGCCGGTCCCCGGATGACCGGTAGGCAGGTCGCCGCGATGATTGCGCCGCTGCAATCACGGGACGTGGACGCGACAGTTGCTGCGGTTGACGGGCGTCCGCGGCCGTTTGCGCCGGCGCCGCGCCTCGGCGAACGCGAGGCGCGTGATGGCCGGGCGCGCGCAGGCCGCGATCGTGGCGCGGGGCGCTGCCACTGGAGATTCCGCGACAGTCTCGCTGCCGTTCCGCGGCCTGCGGATTCTCGAATTCACGTCCTTCTGGGCGGGGCCGCTGGCCGGACAATTCCTTGCGATGCTCGGCGCCGACGTGATCCACGTCGAGTCCACCGCTCATCCCGACGGGTTCCGCAGCAAAACGCTGCGGGCCGTCAGTGACGATCTCTGGTGGGAGTGGTCACCGGCATTCCTCGGCGCGAATACAAACACGCGTGGTCTGACGCTCGACCTGCAGCGCGACACCGGCCGCGCACTGCGATCTGGTGCTCGACAACTTCAGCCCACGCGTGCTCGAGCAACGGGGCCTCGACTACTCGGCGCTCAGTAAGGATCGCCCGGACCTTATCATGCTGCGCATGCCGGCTTTCGGTCTCAACGGCCCGTGGCGCGACCGCATCGGTTTCGCCTACACGATGGAACAGGTGTCGGGCCTCGCCTGGGTGACCGGCGAGCCCGACGAGCCGCCGCTGACGCCGAACGGTATCTGCGATGTGACAGCGGGCGCGCATGCGGCGTTCGCAGCGCTGCTCACCCTCGAGCATCGGCGCCGCACCGGCCGCTGGGTGTCGGTCGAGGTGCCGATGGTCAGCAGCGCGCTGAACATTGCCGCAGAGCAGGTCATCGAATACCCGACCTATGGGCGACTGCTGCAGCGCAGCGGCAATCGCGGGCCAGCGGCGGCGTCGCACAAGATCTATCGTTGTGCCGCCGATGCAGGGAACGGCGGGCGCGAACGCTGGATCGCGATTGCGGTCTGCAGTGACGTCCAGTGGGAGGCGCCGCGGCAGGTGATCGGCGACCCGGACTGGGCGAGGGACGAAATCCTGCGGACGGCAGCCGGACGGCGACTCGCCCGAGACCGGCTCGATGCCGAGATTGGAGCCTGGTGCGCGACACGGCCCGCGGTGGAGACAGCTGAACTGCTGTTTGCCGCGGGCGTCCCGCTGGGGGCGGTGGTACTGCCGTACGAGACCCGCTTGAACCCGCAGCTGCAGGCGCGTGGCCTTTTTTCGAATCGCTGCAGCATCTGGTGGTCGGCCCGGTACTGCACGAGGGCTGGCCAGTCTGTTTCTCCGGCGGGCCGGAGCGTTTCCACCGCTCGCCGGCGCCGACGCTTGGCCACCACAACTGCGAGATCCTGTCGTCGCTGCTCGGGATGCCGGAAACGGAGATCGAGGCACTCGAGGCCGCCGGCGTGATCGGTAATCGCCCGGTCGGGCAGCAGCGGGCGCGGTGACGCGGCAACCCGGTGGGCAGGATGCACGGGTCTCCGCGTTTGAGGAATCTCACGGCAAACCGGGCGGGGGTAGGGTGGCAGAAAGAGAGTGACAAAGAGGGAGAGAGACTTCCCCTTTACACGGATGTTCGGATATGCGAAACTATATTCGTGATGGAGAACGCGGATCCTCGTGATAACTGGCTCGCCTCCAAAGGCTCAGAGTGCACGCGGAGATCTGCCTTTTGTACGACATCACGCCTCATATGGACTACGGCGTGATTGCAGTCGTCCATTACGGTGCCGGACTGATTTCTGGAGGCTCCATAAGCTCGCGGTGTCGATACCACCAAGAATTGGTCGTCGGCCACCACATTGATTCTTTCATTCGCGTGCTGACCGGGCGGCGAAGGGAGTGTGCGTCGAAGGCGGCAGAGCACTCGACATGTTCCTCTCGTGCCATGTCAGTAGTCGGCACACGAGGGATTCACCATGTCTGAGTCCAGAGAGAACAGAAGCGCCGACCGAACAATCGCCATTCTCGAGGCTTTCGAGGAAAAGCGGCGCCCGCTTACTCTGCGAGAGTTGGCCACATGTTGTGACATACCGGCAAGTACCTGTCATGCGCTCGTCCAAACACTTATTAACCGAGCATATCTCTATCAGAGCAGTCGGAGAAAGGACCTGTATCCGACGCGACGCATCTTGGACTTGGCCCGAACAGTCGTCGAGCACGATCCATTTCTCGAGCGCATGGCTCCCGTTCTCGAGCAATTGCGGCTGGAGACTCAGGAGACTGTAATTCTGGGAAAACGTCACAAGGACCAGATCCTCTACCTCGAAGTCCTTGAGAGCCCGCAGACCATTCGGTACAGCTCTCGCGCCGGCGAATTCAAACCGCTCCACAGTTCGTCTATTGGCAAAGTTATGCTGGCAGCACTCAACTCGATCGAGCTGGAAGAATGGCTGCGGGCGCGAATATTGCCAAGGGTGACCGGCAACACCCTCACCAGCCGTGCGCGCTTGATTGAAGACCTGGCAGAGTGCCGCCGTCGGGGCTATTTCACTACGAGGGGTGAGAACGTGCTAGACGTTACGGCGATCGCAGTGCCCGCGCTGGTAAATGCTGAGCTGCTCGGAATCGCGGTAGCAGGTCCGAGCCACCGTATGGCCCCGAACCACGAGAAACATGCTGCACGATTACTGTTAGCTCAGCGCCGGCTGCAAAAGGAAGGGATTGCAGCGTGACAGCCAGAGATACACCTCTGATCGTTGAAAGGCATGATTCGGTTGTATGGCTTCGGATAAATAGGCCGGCCTCCCGCAATGCCTTATGCCGGAAGACACTTGCGGCACTGGGCAGTGCATTTGCAGCAGCTGCAACCGATCCCGCGCTGAAAGCAGCTGTACTAAGTGGAGAGGGCGATGAGGCCTTTGCTGCGGGCGGCGATCTGAAGGAACTGTCGTCAGTTCGCAGCCCGGGACAGGCGGCCGAGCTTTTCGACATTGCCAGTACCGCGCTCGACGAATTGCGCCACTTTCCGGTTCCTGTAATAGCCGCGCTGAACGGACTCGCCCTTGGTGGGGGTGCGGAATTAGCGCTGGCTTGCGACTTCCGGGTGGCGGCCGCTCACGCAAAGATTGGATACATCCAGGCCCAACTCAATATCTCACCCGGCTTTGGGGGGGGGGCCGACGTGATGCGACTGCTCGGCCCGTCGCGAGCCATGCTGCATTGTCTGACAGGAGTGCCGCTGGATGCGCGGCAGGCTCATGCGGCGGGACTGGTGGACCAAGTGGCGGCGGAGGGCGAGTCCCTTGCATGTTCTGTCGCCCGCTTTCTCGAGCCAATTCTCGCGCAGACGGCACAGGTGATACGGGCCTATAAGGCAATCGCCATCGCTGAACGGTTAGGTCTGCCTCTCGCGGAGCGGCGCAAACTCGAGCGAGACTCGTTTGCAGCCACTTGGACGCACCCCGATCACTGGGCTGCGGTCAACGCGTTTACAGAGGCGAAGCAGCGGAGGCGATGCGAGCGAAGCGGCAGGCCGGGGGTGGAACATGAGCCGTGAAACGCAGCCATCGATGCCTGATACGGTGCGATCTGGTATCGCTATTCCCACCGTGGTGACGCGTTCGATGTGCCGCGACCCTGACCAGGCGCCACCGGGGCAGTATCCATTCACGCGTGGAATTTTCGCAGATGGCTTCCGTGGCCGACCCTGGACCATGAGGCAATATTCAGGATTCGGCACCGCTGAAGAATCCAACGAGCGCTTCCGCTTCCTGTTAGAACACGGGCAGACGGGACTTTCAGTAGCACTAGACCTGCCCACTCAGATAGGACTCGATCCGTCTGATCCGATGGCGCGACCGGAAATCGGCAAGGTCGGAGTGTCGCTATCGAATCTCGCAGAGATGGAACTCCTGTTTGACAACATCGATCTCGGCAAGGTCTCGACATCATTCACGATCAACGGTACAGCCGCGATTATCTATGCCATGTATCTGGCGTGTGCGGACAACAAGGGCATTCCGCGGAGCAAACTGACAGGTACAACACAGAACGATATCCTTAAGGAATACGTGGCGCGCGGCACCTGGATATTTCCAGTCCGTCCTTCGATGCGTCTGATCGCCGACACCGTTTTCTACTCGAATGACAACACTCCTCGATTCAACCCTATCTCCATTGCCGGGGCCCATGCCCGCGATGCTGGCTGCACAGCAGCCGAAGAAATTGCGTACACGCTCGCGAATGCCATTGCGTACGTGGACGAGCTACTGAGACGCGGCGGAAACGCCAATCACTTTGCCCAGCGCCTGTCCTTCTTTTTCTACGTCCACATGGACGTATTTGAGGAGATAGCCAAGTTTCGCGCGGCGCGTCGAATCTGGGCACATACCATGAAGGAGCGCTATGGGGTGACCGAACCAAAGGCTCAGGTGTTTCGTTTCGGGGTGGTGTGCGGTGGTTCCTCCCTCGTGGCACCTCAGCCCTACAACAACGTTATCAGGGTCAGCATTGAGGCGCTTGCCGCCGTCCTTGGGGGGGCACAGTCGATCTTCACCTGCGCCTATGACGAGCCGTTCCAGATTCCCACGGAATCCTCTGCCGAGCTAGCGCTGCGAACCCAACAGATTCTCGCCTACGAGAGTGGCATCGCCCGGACGGTGGATCCGTTGGGGGGTAGTTACTTTGTAGAGTGGCTGACCGATCAGATGGAAGATCAAATCGTAGAGATCATGCAGGAGGTCGAACGCTACGGGGGTGCCGTAAGGGGCATTGAGGACGGGTGGCTCCAGCTGCGAATAGCGCTGCGCGCGCATCAGCGCAAGAAGGACATCGACTCGGGTGCGCGGCCGATTGTAGGGCTGAATTGCTTTACTCATGTGGAGCAGGTGGAGGCGCCAGGTGAATACTTCGTTCACGATCCCGAGGTGAGCAAACGCATTCTGGAGAAGTTGGGGGCCGTAAAAGATCGCCGCAGCAATGCTGCGGTCGAAGTGGCGCTTCGGCGGTTGCATGAGGCGGCGATCAGGGACGATGAAAACCTCATTCCCTATCTGATCGAATGTTGTCATGCCTATGTCACCGTAGGTGAAATGATTCAGTGTCTCAGGAGGCTCTGGGGAGACTTTAAGGAGCCGGTGCGCTTGTGAATAGCGAGTCGCATCTGCGGGGCAAGCGGATTCTGATCGCCAAACCTGGACTTGATGGGCACGACGTAGGAGCCAAGGTGATCGCTTTGGCATTGCGCGACGCGGGCGCGGACGTAATTTACACGGGCCTGCGAAAGAGTCCGGATTACATCGCGCGGGCGGCGGTCGACGAAGGTGTAGATGCCGTGGGCCTTTCTGTTTTGTCCGGCAGCCACATAGAGCTTGTTGCGCAAACAATGAGTGTACTGCGAACCTTGGGTGTTGAAAATCTTCCGATATTCGTTGGCGGCACTATTCCGGACGCTGACCGGGAAGCGCTGGCTGCAATGGGCGTGCGAGGCGTCTTTACGAGCGCGATGAAGCTCGGGGAAGTCGTGGCTGCCGTTGCGCGGGTACTCCAATGAACGGACCGTTAGCAGGGATCCGGATAATCGAAGTAGGCCACATGCTCTTGGGGCCTTACTGCGGCATGCTGCTCGCAGATCTGGGCGCGGAGATCATCAAGGTCGAGTCTGCTGAGGGCGACATCGCTCGCTCAATTGGGCCGCATCGAGTTGGGCCTCATAACGTCTATTTCGCGAGTTTGAACCGCAGCAAGAAGAGTGTGGTGTTGAACCTGGCGACGGAGGAAGGGCGGGAAGCGCTGGGCGAGTTGGCGACCACAGCCCGAGGCCTCATCGCGAATTTGCGACCCTCGGCAATCCGGAAGCTGGGCCTGACTTATGAGGAGATGAAGAAATGGAACCCGCATATTGTTTGCGTGGCGATGACAGGTTACGGCCTGAACAGCCCGTACTCAGATTACCCGGCTTATGACTATGTCATCCAGGCGCAGACCGGAATTATGGGACTAACCGGAGATCCGACGGATCCTCCTACAAGAGCGGGATACTCCATCGCCGATAATTCGACCGCGATTATGGGCGCGGTCGGCTTGCTCGCGAAGGTTATCCAAGGAACGGGCGGGCAGGTCGACGTTGCCATGTACGACGCGATGCTTTCGCAGCTCAACTATTTAGCAGGTGCTTGGCTGAACGCGGGTGACGTGGCGACGCGCCTTCCCAACTCCGCGCACCCTTATATCGTGCCAGCACAGAATTTCCGCACACAGGATGGCTGGCTGACGCTGTTCATCAGTCATGACGGCTTCTGGAGGGTGTTTTGCGCAGAAGTAGACATGCCCGAATGGCTGACCGACCCGAGGTTCGCAACAATGGCCTCTAGACTCGCCAATCGGGACCGGGTGGTCTCGGCGATCGCGGATCTCTTAGTCGAAGCCACTACACGCAGCTGGGTGGAACGCTTGGCGCCACCGGGACTCGTCGTTGCAGCAGTGGAGTCGCTGGAGGACGCATTGCGCAGTGACCAGACACGAGCGCGGCACATGATAGTGGAACTGGCCACGCCCGGTGGGCCGATTCGCGTGGTCGGAAACCCCATCAAGAATTGGGGTGCCGGCGAGGAATTCGCCCGGCCGCCGTTGCTCGGAGAGCACAACTACTTGACAGCGCGTGGTAAAGGTCAGTGAGCCCCGATGTGCGTCGTCCGTTTGACCGGGTCGCCGTCAGCAAGGCTCTGTCGCGGATTGCTTCGGCAAGGGTCGCGGATATTTTGAATCTGCTCGCAGCAGACGACACCAGGCGAGCGCGCGTCGTTGCCGTAACAGGGGCGCCCGGAGCAGGTAAGAGCACGCTAATAGCGAGGCTCGCTCCATATCGTCTGCGACATGCACGGTCTTTGGCCGTGATTGCGATCGACCCAACAAGCCCGCTTTCGGGCGGGTCGGTGCTGGGGGACCGGATTCGGATGGATGCCCTGAGTGAGGATCCGAGAGTCCTGATTCGCTCTCTTCCCAGCCGAGCGGCGGAGGATGGGCTCACGGATAATCTGGCGGAAGTCGTAGCTACATTAGATATGTTCGGCTTCGACGACGTAATGATCGAAACTGTCGGCGTAGGTCAGACAGCGTACGGTGCACGTGCGCTGGCCGACATTGTCGTGCTCGTGCTGACGCCGGGAGCGGGTGATTATGTGCAGGCGATGAAGGCGGGCATTATGGAGGTCGCCGACGCGTACGTCATCAATAAGTCGGACCAGCCGGGCTCAGAGCGCCTGATCGCAGAGCTTTCAGGCGTGCTGCTCCGTGTGGGGGACAAGACTGAGCGCCCGCTGGTACAGGTCCGCGCTGGTGATGACACGGGGATTGTTGAGTTGAGCGGAGTGTTGGACCAGCAATTCGCGCGCGCGTCTGAATCGGCAGTGGCGGCGGCCCGTCGGGCGCGGTGCAGATACCGGGTACAAGGGTTGGTGCAGCGCAGCTTGAAGGAGGCGCTGGACGCGCTGCCGGAAACGACATGGGATCATCCGATCCCCGGGATCTACCAGCAGGCCATTACGGGCTTGCGCGAATATGCGGCGCGGGCGATGAGTATTCCGTTCCGGAAGGCCAAATGATAGAGACCACTCAGCAGCGCCGCGTCTTCGAGCGCGCAGACGTAGAAGTACTTGTGCAGGAAGTCTTCCTGGGTGTGATCCAAAGCGGTGGTCTGATGCGGGCTCGCGCGACTGGCGGCCAAGCGCGGCTCGCTCTTGACTCGCGATCGCGGACTTGCAGGAGTCTGGTAGAGGGCGGCCTGCTCGGGGATGAGATTCACAATGTCGAACACCGTGCGGGATTCCTTGACAGGCCGCAGAACGGCGGGTAGAAGTATGGCGGAGCCAATATTTTTGAGCACGAGGGAGCTGAAGATGATTTCTCGACAGGGCCCATTCGCTTACTGGCGTGCGGCATCGACCTGTGCCGTCGCCCTGCTGATGTCCGACGTTGCTGTCCCGCAGGAGGCATCGACAGCCGGTCTCGAGGAGATCGTCGTCACAGCGCGTAAGCAGCAGGAATCGATTCTGAAGGTGCCGGTCGTCGAAACGGTCTTAACGCAGGAGTTTCTCGAGAAGTACCAGACGCAAGATCTCTATGCGGTGGCAACTCGCGTACCCGGTTTTGTGATTGGGACTGCGATACTTTCGGGGGGTCCTCAGGTGTCCATGCGTGGCATTGGAACCACCGCAAACAACGCGACCATCGAGCAGTCGGTCTCACTCAATATCGACGGGCTTCAGCTGAGCCAGGGCTTGGCCTACGGGCTTGGCATGTTCGACATCGGCCAGGTCGAGGTGTTGAAGGGGCCCCAGGCGCTGTTCTATGGAAAGAACAGCCCGGCCGGGGTGATTTCACTGCGCAGTGCTGATCCGACGGACAAAGTCGAGCTCGTTGTTCGCGGCGGCTATGAGTCTTATGCCGAAGAGAAGGTGGGCGATGTCATCGCTTCAGGGCCAGTGGCGGACTCCCTCAGGCTTCGCCTGGCGGTTCGGTTCTCCGACCAGGACGGCTTTTTTTACAACGATGCGGTAGGAATTCCCGGATTGGGAGGCAGAACGCCCGCAGACCGAGACGTCGCGCCGCTCGAGAAATGGATCGTCAGGGGCACGGCCCTTTTCAATCCGAGCGATATATACAACGCACGTCTGAAGTTGAATTATGGACGTGATGCCCTAACGGGAAACGCAGGGGCCCTGCAGCTCGCGTTTTGCCCGGACGGAACAGGCCCAGTCCCTCCCGTCAATATTCCGTTCATCACCGGGGACACGTGCAAGCTGGACAAAACCATCGGCACCGCGTGGTATGACCTCGCCGCGTTTCCAGGCATTCGGAATGGAGGCGTCCCATTTGCGAGGATTGAACAAAAGTTCGGCACGCTGGAGCAGAACATAATCGTCAGCGACGCCCTTACCTTGACCTCGGTGACAGGCCTCTATGACATGACGCAATCTGCGTTGTTTGCCGGGGGCACCTCAAGGGCCGCGATATCAATTGCAACTGATAACGATTTTGATATCCGCGACTTCACTCAGGAGCTGCGCCTGACCTCAGACTACCCTGGTCTGGTGAACTTTATGGTGGGCGGCTTCTATCAGGACGGCCTCCAGAAGAACCGCGTCCACTTGCGCGGCAACACCGCGATCGGATTGCCAGCAACGTTGCAGTCAGTGCGTCACGAGATTGATATCAGCTCAGTGTCACTCTTCGGTCAGGTGATCTGGGATGTCACGCCGACACTGGAGATTGCGCCTGGCGTTCGGTGGACCGACGAAGAGCGAACACACACGGAACTCAATTACAACCCAGGCAATGGACCACTTGGACCGGTACTTCTGCCCGACCCGAAACTCAAATCAAACAACGTTTCTCCAGAAGTGTCGGTTACCTATACACCTACGGATGATCTGACGGTGTTTGGCTCCTACAGGACGGGCTTCAAGTCAGGCTCGTTCACTACCATACAATTCGTATCGTCGACCACGCTATCTTCATTCGGCGACGAGGAAGTGAAGGGCGGCGAGATGGGCGTGAAGGCCCGACTGCTTGATCGCAGGTTGGCCGTTAATCTCGCCGGATACTACTATGAATATTCGGGCCTGCAGGTCGGTGCGAACGAGCAGTCGAGCAGTGGTGTCTTCGCGATTCGTACGATCAACGCCGCGTCAGCCAGTGTCAGAGGCGTCGAGCTCGATGCGACCTACGCGCCCCCACCGATCGAGGGTCTGACCCTGAGCGCCGCGGTGAATTTCAACCGCGCCCGTTATGGGTCTTTCAAGAATGCCCCTTGCGGTAACGGGCAGACGATTTCCGAAGGTTGTAACCAGCTGCTCAACCCAGCCACCGGGAGGTTCACCTCGCAGGATCTGTCGGGGAGAAGGCTCGTGCGTGCGCCGGAGTGGACGGGCAATCTCAGCTTCGATTACGAGACACCTGTCGGACAGGACATGGCGCTTGGGGTCGGGGTGAGCGGAAGCTACTCGTCGAGTTACTCGACAACTTTGGTCGATCAGCCTGGATTTGGCCAGGGGGCCTACACGAAGACCAATGCCAACATTGCCCTCAGAGGCCCCAACGAGGCTTGGGAAGTCGCTCTTATCGGCAGTAATCTCGCTAACAAGATCACGACCGGGCAGTGCTACAACTCGAACACACAGAACGGAGTCGTCTTCGGCGGCCTGATATCAGGCGGACCCACGAAAGGCCCAGCGGGCTCAGACGAGGGTCTCTGTGTCGCGGAGCGCGGTCGCGAAGTATGGCTTCGCCTGACGGTGAGGCCTCGCGAGTTCCGGAAATAGCAGATCAAAGGAGGGTCGGGAGGTGATGCGTAACAGCTCCCGCCATCTCCTATTCTTGCGATGAATTTCGAGGTATACGCGCCACAGAAACGACATCGAGGAGTTGTGTGTTGCGGAAGCAGGACGGGGTCATGGGTGTCTTGGTTGGAAAGGCCGTGGTCATTACCGGATCGGGTCAAGGAATAGGCGCCGCCTGCGCCAAGGGTGCCGCACGTCAGGGCGCGTCGGTAGTGGTGAACGACATCAACGCCGCCGCGGCAGACGAAACGAGTGAGGCGATTCGGGCGGCAGGCGGTATCGCCATACCCTGCGTCGCCGACGTCACGAGCTGGGAGGATGCAGAGCGGCTGATTCGCAGCTGCATCGACGCCTTCGGCAAGATCGACGGGGTGGTGAACAATGCGGGCGTGGCACATGTAGCGCGGATCGATGAGTTCGATCCCAAGGCCGCGCGGTGGATGGTCGACGTCAACGTCATGGGTCCATTGTACTGCGCTGCTCACGCCGTCAAACCTATGCTAGCGCAGGGCTCGGGCTCGATCGTCAACGTTATCTCCGGCGCCCATATGGGTCTGCCGGCTGTAGGCGTCTATGCTGCGACGAAGGGCGCCGTTGCCTCGATGGTTTATACTTGGGCAATCGAACTTGCTGGCTCGGGCGTGCGTGTCAATGCGTTATCGCCGGTCGCCGCGGGGACCGGGATGAACCCGATGGACCCTCTGAAGCAGCCGCCGGAGGCCAATTCGCCGGTGATCGAATATCTCCTCTCCGACCTGTCGCGCCACGTGAACGGCCAGCTCGTCCGGATCGACAGGGAGGAGCTTCATCTATACACCCATCCCGCGCTATTGGTGCCGCCGGCAGTGCGTCCGAAGTGGTCCGCTGAGGTGGTCGCCCACGCCTTCGCCAATGAGTTCAAGGACCGCCAAGTGACCTGCGGCATTATGGGGATGGAGAGCCTGCCCGTTAAGTTGCAGAGCGACAACTGGAAGCCGAGGAAAGCGGGTTGAGAGTTCAAGGGTAAACGGGCCGACGTCGGTTAAACGGCTGTGACTGGCAATACTGCGCTTCATGTGACGTCGCTAATATGCCGAGTTGTGAAACATGGCGCGTGTAAGGCGAGTGTACAGAGCGACTGGCTTTGCAGCCGGTCTCAGTCGGCGTGCACGGGGCCTGGATGCTCGTTCCCTTAAGTCGTAAAGAGGAGCTGGCGCTTCACATGGCTGCCGCACCCACCCATAGTGAAGTGCATTCAATCAGGAACTGAGCGGAGGAGCGAGCATGGTTCAAAAGCCGATCTTCATGGGCAGGCATACAGTCTTTCACGGATTTGGCCGACGCGATATCGAAACGCCTCCTAGCATGCAACCGACGACTTGGTGGGGCTCGCAAACTCTCACGATGCCCGACGGCGTGCAGGAGACGAACGTTCGCCTTCAGGCCGAGGATGGTGCCCATTCAAGCGGTATTCTCTACCGTCGTGGCGATGAGAAGACCGTTATTGTGTTCAATCATCCGCGGGCGGATTTTAGCAGCCACTACCTGGTCCCCGCGATGCTAGCCGGCGGCTACGCCACCTTCGGCGGCCAGACCCGCTATTTGGGGAACGACATCAATTGCGAGCATGAATGCCTGGTCGCCGATCTGGCAGCACAAGTCCGGTATCTTCGGGCGACGGGATTCGAGAAGGTCGTGCTTTGTGGCAATAGCGGTGGCGGACCCCTCTCGACTTTCTATCAATCACAAGCCGTGACCCAGCCACCTCATCGATTGAGCGATACGGCAGCCGGCGACCCCTATGATCTCAATGCCTTGGATTTGTCGCCCGCCGATGGTCTGATCCTTCTCGCAGGCGCCCTCAGCGAAGGTGCGCTCGAATTGGAGAACCTCGATCCTTCAGTCGTCGAAGAGAGCGACCCGCTGTCGTGCGATCCCGAGCTGGACATGTTCAACCCGGCCAACGGCTACCGCAGGCCGCCCGAGTCGAGCAGCTACTCGGCCGAGTTCCTCGCACGTTACCGCGAGGCGCAGCGCGCGCGCTGCGCCCGGATCGACGCCAAGGCCAAGCAGGAGATTGCCCGCAAGCGCAAGTACAAGGCGAAGATGCGAGAGCCAGGCTTCGCGTCCCTGCCGCTCGAGGAACAGAACTACATCACCCGTATGGCGACGGCCGCGAGCGTCCTCACCATCTATCGTACAATGGCTAATCCGGCCTTGACCGATCTTTCGATTCATCCCTCAAAGCGACAAATAGTCGGCCTGATGAGCCCGGACCCGCAGGTGGCAAGCTGGAGTTTTCCCGGTTTTGTCGCGGTGATGACTCCGGAGGGCTGGCTTTCTACCTGGTCGGGCCTGTCGACTCGCGTCAACATGTTCGAGAACATCAAGCAGGTCGAACAGCCTCTGCTGGTCGTCAATTTCGAAGCGGATGTCACCATCCTCTCGTACGTGGCCGAAGGCACGTATAGGAACGCTGCTGGCAAGGACAAGGAGTTCGTTCGCATCAACGCCGATCACTTTGGATTGACGTCGACCGGCCCGAGAGAGGCGGGCATTCACGAGGCAGGGGCCGCCATAACCAACTGGCTCAAGAAGCGTTTCCCTGCAAGTTCCCAGGAGGCCCCTGAATCATGGAAATTGGCCAACATGAGCAGCTGAAGAGTCTCGCGCGTCAGCGAGTGGTGCTGTTTGGCGGAACGTCCGGCATCGGCTTCGCAGTCGCCCAGCGCGCGATGGCCGAAGGCGCGGAAGTCGTTCTCGCCTCTAGTAACCCCGCCAAAGTCAAGGCCGCG
>SCUD01000179.1 GCA_004297335.1 Gammaproteobacteria bacterium | reverse complement strand
AGTCCGATTTCCTCCTCGGTTTCGCGCAGCGCCGCGTTCACCGCATCCGGGTCGTCCGGCTCCAGCCGCCCGCCGGGAAAAGCGATCTGCCCGGCGTGATGCTTGAGGTCGCTCGCCCGCTCGGTCAGCAGCACCGTGAGCTCGTCACCCCGGTCGATGATCGGCACGAGCACCGCCGCCGGCACCGGCTGGTCAGTGAAGAAGCGCCGCAGACGCCGCGCGGTGGCTGGCGAGAAATGCGCCAGGCGCGGCTCGCCCCCGGCCGCTCCGGTTCCCGCCAGCCGGTCGCGCAGCCGCTGCCGCAACGCCGTGACCGGAAGTTCATGCGGGCGGGCCGTGTGCTCAGTGTCCATCGGTCGGGCCCGCGGTGCCGCCCATGGCCAGGGTGCCGGGATCGAGCAGCTGTTCGAGCCGGTCGCGTGGCAGGTCCGTCTCCTCGATCGCGATTTCGAGCACTGGCCGGCCTTCGCTCTGCACGCGGCGGGCGATCCGCGCCACACGGTCGTAGCCGATCTCCGGCGCCAGTGCGGTCAGCAGCATCGGATTGTGCGCGAGGGTCGCGGCGAGCCGATCCGCATTGACCGTGAAGCCGGCGATCGCGCGGTCGGCGAGGGCCCGTGCGGCCCCGGCCAGCAGATCGATGCTCTCGAGCACCGCATGAGCAATCAGCGGCAGCATCACGTTGAGCTGGAAATTGCCGGAAGCCCCGGCGATGCCGACCACCGCATCGTTGCCGATCACGCGTACGGCCGCCATCGCCACGGCCTCCGGGATCACCGGGTTCACCTTGCCCGGCATGATGCTGGAGCCCGGCTGCAGCGCCGGCAGTGTGATTTCCGCCAGCCCGGCCAGCGGGCCCGAGTTCATCCAGCGCAGGTCGTTGGCGATCTTCAGCAGCGCGACCGCGGCGCCGCGCAGCTGGCCGGAAAGCTCGACCGCAGTGTCCTGCGCCGCAAGAGCGGCGAAGCGGTCCGGTGCGGCGACGAACGGCAGGCGCATCCGGCCGGCGAGCAGCGCGATCGCGCGTGCAGCGAACTGCGGATGGGCATTGATCCCGGTGCCGACTGCGGTGGCGCCCAGCGCCAGCCGGTGCAGGCGCGGCAGCACCGCCGTGATGCGCAGCGCCGCATCGTCGACCTGCGAGCGCCATGCGCCCAGTTCCTGGCCGAGAGTGAGCGGCAGCGCGTCCATCAGGTGCGTCCGGCCGGTCTTCAGCTGCTGTCCGATCTCCGGGATCCGCGCGCCGATCGCGGTGGCCAGTGCCTCGAGCGCCGGCAGCAGCGAATCCCGCAGTTCACCGGCCGCCGCTATGTGGATCGCCGTCGGGATCACGTCGTTGCTGCTCTGGCAGCGATTGACGTGGTCGTTCGGATGTACGGTCCCGCCGATGCGCATGGACGCCAGTCGGGCGATGACTTCGTTGGCGTTCATGTTGCTGCTGGTGCCGGAGCCGGTCTGCAGCACGCCGACCGGGAACTGGTCCGCGTGGAGACCCGCGGCCACCTCGAGCGCGGCGCCCGCGATCGCCTGGGCGAGTTCCGGAGCGAGTTCGCCGAGTTCACCGTTCGCAGTCGCCGCCGCCCATTTGACGAGCGCCAGCGCGCGGATCAATGCGGGCGGCAGCGCCAGCCGGCCGAGGTCGAAGTTCTGCCGGGCGCGCTCGGTCTGGGCGCCCCACAGCGCGGCCGCCGGCACATGGACTTCGCCGAGGCTGTCCTTTTCGATCCGGTCGCCGTCGCCCATCCTGGCTCGGTCCCTTCCCACGGAGACTGCCGCGGGCCGGTCGGCACGGGACGGGTCGGTCGTGGGTCCTGTTCGGGTAACATGGAGATTCTACCATCCGGGCCTGTCACCATGACCGACCATCGCCTGACTGCGTTGTCGCCGCTCGACGGGCGCTACGCCGGCAAGTGTGCCGATCTCGCGGCACTGTTCAGCGAGGCCGCGCTGATCCGCCAGCGTGTCCGCGTCGAAGCGGAATGGCTGCGGCACCTTGCGGCCAGCGGCCGGTTCCCGGCCCTCGCCACCCTGCCGGCCGCCGCGCACGCACTGCTGGAGGCGCGGTGCGTGGATACCGACATGGCCGGTGTCCGCCGGGTCAAGGAACTGGAGTCCGTCACCCGCCACGACGTCAAGGCCGTCGAGTATTTCCTGCGCGAGGAGCTCACGGCCGCCGGCGCGCTGCCGGCGCAGCTCGAACTCGTGCATTTCGGCTGCACCTCCGAGGACATCAACAACCTGAGCTATGCGTTGATGCTCGAGGAGGCGCGCAGCGAGGTGCTGCTGCCGCTGATCGAGGAACTGGCCCGGGCGCTGGCGACTCTCGCGCATGAGCATGCGGGACTGCCGATGCTCGCGCGCACGCACGGCCAGCCGGCCTCGCCGACCACCCTCGGCAAGGAGGCCGCGAATTTCACCGCGCGGCTGCGGCGCGCGGCGGCCGGTCTCGCGCGGGTCGAGATCCTGGCCAAGTGGAATGGCGCCGTCGGGAATTTCAATGCGCACTGTGCCGCCCTGCCCGACGTCGACTGGCGGGCCGAAACCCGCGCCTTCATCGAGAACCTCGGACTGATGCAGAACGCGCACACGACGCAGATCGAGCCGCACGACTGGATCGCCGAGTACTGTGACGCGCTCGCGCGTGCGGATACCGTGCTGATCGACCTGTGCCGGGATTTCTGGGGCTACATTTCCCTCGGCTATTTCCGCCAGGCCGCCCTCGCCGGGGAGGTCGGCTCGTCGACGATGCCGCACAAGGTCAACCCGATCGATTTCGAGAATGCCGAGGGCAATGCCGGCATCGCCAACGCGCTGCTGCGCCACCTGGCGGAGAAGCTGCCGGTTTCGCGCTGGCAGCGGGACCTCAGCGACTCGACGGTGCTGCGCAACCTCGGCGTCGCGTTCGGCCACAGCGCTCTCGCCTGGCGCTCGGCGCAGGCCGGGCTCGCGCGACTCGCGCCGGATGCGGCGCGTCTCGCCGCGGATCTCGAGACCCACTGGGAGGTGCTCGGCGAGGCGATCCAGATGGTGATGCGCGCCCACGGCGTTCCGGAAGCCTATGAACGCCTCAAGGAATTCACGCGCGGCCGCCGGATCGGCGCCAGTGAACTCGCCGCGTTCGTGGCTACGCTTGGCCTGCCTGGCGAGGCCCGGCAGCGCCTGGAAGCACTGACGCCGGCGACCTACACCGGTCTCGCCGAGGCCCTCGCCCGGGCGGTCTGAGAGCATTGCCCGTGTCCGGCCCGGACATCAGCTATGTATTGACCACCTGGGGCACTGACCGGCCGGCCCTGCAACAGCTGCGCCGGGAGGTTTTCATCGTCGAACAGGGCGTTCCGGAGGCGGAGGAATGGGATGACGCGGATCCGGTCAGCATCCACCTGCTGGCAACGCTGAACCGTGAGCCAGTCGGCACCGGCCGGCTGGATCCGGCCGGTAAGATCGGCCGGATCGCGGTGAAAGCCGGACTGCGCGGCCACGGGGTCGGCGCAACCATCCTCCACCTGCTGGTGCAGGAGGCCTACCGGCGCGGCATCCGCGAGCCTTGGCTGCATGCGCAGCTGCAGGCCTTGCCGTTCTACGAAAAGCAGGGCTTTCGTAGCGAGGGCGAGGTGTTCGACGAGGCGGGCATTCCTCACCGGAGGATGAAGCACGCCCTGGAGTGAGCGACGTGCCGATCCCGCGCCCGGGTGCCACCGCCAGCCGGTCCATCACCGCGACGCTCGATGAAGCCCGCGCCGCGACCGAGCAGGTCACCGCCCGGGCCCGGCGGCTGCTCGCGATCTACACACCCGACCTGGAACCCGCAATCTACGATGACCCGCGATTCCTCGAGACCCTGCGCAAGCTGGTGCTGACCCGTGGCTACGCCAGGGTCCGGGTGCTGCTGGCCGATCCGGCGCGCGTGATCTACGACGCGAGCAAGTTCGTGCGCCTGGCGCGCCGCATCACCAGCCACATCGACATCCGCAATATCCGGGCCGACTACCGCAGCAATCACTCGGCGTTCGTGATCGCGGACGACCGTGCCCTGTACTACCGCGCGCAGGCTGCAGGCTGGCACGGCATCGTCGAAACCGACGACCCGGCCGTGGCGCGCCGCTATCTCGCCTGGTTCGAAGAGGCCTGGCTCGCCAGCGATCCGCAGGCGGGCGCGCGCCAGCAGCAGCAGTGAGTCAACCCGGAAGCCCGGGACAGCCGCTGCCAGCGGCTATAATTCGCCGATGAGCTTCCGTCCCGATGTGACCGTCGCGGCCCTGATCGAGCAGGATGGCCATTTTCTCGTCGTGCAGGAACGCGCGGCGCGCCGGGTCGTGTTCAACCAGCCGGCCGGTCATCTCGAGGACGGCGAGTCCCTGTTGCAGGCGGTGGTCCGCGAGACCCTCGAGGAAACCGGCCACGCCTTCGTGCCGGAGGCACTGACCGGCGTGTACCTGTGGCGCAGCCCGGCCGACCGGACCTTCCTGCGGGTCGCGTTCTCCGGCCAGGTCCTGGAGCGCGTCAACGGCGCCCGTCTCGACCGGGCCATCATCCGCACGGCCTGGCTGACGCGCGCGGAACTCGAGCACCGCCGCGACGAGCTGCGCAGCCCGCTGGTGCTGCGCTGCATCGACGACTACCTGCGGGGCGTGCGCTTTCCGCTCACGCTGCTGAACCACCTCGGGATTGGCACGGAGGCAGGCGAGACCGGATCCGGAGCGCCCCCGTGAGCAGCCGCATCGTCGTCGGGCTCTCCGGTGGCGTGGATTCCGCAGTGGCCGCCCTGCTGCTGCAGGACGCGGGCCACGACGTGCACGGCCTGTTCATGGTGAACTGGGACGCCGACGAGGACGGCCGCTGCACGGCCGCGGCCGACTTCCAGGAAGCCCGGCGGGTCGCCGCCGAACTC
>SCUD01000178.1 GCA_004297335.1 Gammaproteobacteria bacterium | reverse complement strand
ACGTTGGTGACACCGTTGCGCTGGCCATAGTCCAGCCGGTCGAGGCTGTCATAGGTGAAGGTCTCGGTCAGGGACTGGTTCAGATCCTGCCGCGTGCTCAGGTTGCCGTTCAGGTCCCAGGATGTTGCGGCGTTGATCAGGCCGGATCCGCCGCCGACACCGGCCTGGCGGGCCTCCATCCGCCCGCTCGCCTGGTCGGCGACAACTGATCAAAGCCGCACACCTGGAAGACTATTGCCGCGCCGGAGAACTGCGGATGAGATCCCCCAGAGCACGCCGCGCCCGGTTCGCCAGCAAGAGATACAGCACGCCTTCGAACAGAGAGGCGATCACAAACCAGAACAGTAGCGGTGGCGCCTCGACGCCGGACAAACTGAGCCAGGCGGCAGCTGCCGCCCAAATCGCCGTCAGCACTGCCTGGCCCCGGACTGCCACGCAGCGAATGGCAGTGGATCCGACGAGATTGAACGCCAAGGCAATCCTGAGACTCCTGATACCGGGAATCCGCTGACAGGCGACATAGGCCTGATCGCCGTCTTTCAACCATTCCATCTTGACGGGGTTGCCGCTGATGAAAGTCAATTCCTCCTGTTCGATTCGGACACTGTGCGCATCGCCAGTGCTGGTACCCACTGTTCCGAAGACGATCGTCTGCGCGAAAGGAACCTCCCATTTCTGTGCCGCCATCCGTTCGACGTAAGCGGGCGGCCGGATATCCACTGACTCCTGCCTCGCATCTGTGCGGTAGGTGAGTATTCTGCTCAGGAATCTACTCAAGATCATCGCGGGCGGAAGTGTCACTGCGATCATCAGGAGAGCAAATGACGATCGCCCAGGATTGCTGCAGATCCACGGTAGGCCTGACCGTACTTCGTGGCCGCAGTCAAAGAGACCAACCATTAATCCTATCCACGCACCAATGAGGACAGCCACGATCGGCGTACACATGACGGCAATCCACACGCAGGCAACACGGACACATCGCGGCCAGCGACGAATAAACTCTGACAGCAACCGTTCCGGTGTCACGGAGAACATCCAATAATGTCCGACAGAAACCTATCGACTAGCAGCGAGGTCACCAGACCGAGCCCTGCTGCCTTGGCCCCCGCACTGGCTCCAATTGCAACACTTCCGATGGGCCCAAGCCCTGGAATGCCGCGACCTGCGCTAGCGATCGCCCCCGCCGCCGCGCCCGCCGGGACAACCATGGCTTGGGACGACACGGTGCCACTCAGCGAGTGCCCGGCAACTTCCGCCGCAGATGACCGGGCAAATGGGATGGTCGCAAGAGTTGCATACCCGGCCACGACGCCACCAAGTGCGCCGCCATGTGGTGCAGCCAAACCAACGAAACCAGCGATGACACCCGTAGCAATCGCCGCAGGCACAACAGCCCCCGGTTGCCCGATGAACACAGCGCCCGCGGCCCCTGCGACGACACCTCCTGCCGCGGCCGATACACCCTTCAGGACGGCGCACTTCACGGAGGTCTCAGGTGTCTGATTCCCTCGCGGCTCTTGCCCTGTTCCGCCCGCTCCACCGCCTCCACCTCCACCCCCGCCGCCCGGCGGCCCGACGCTTGACCCCCGCGTGGGCACCGCCGACATTGCCGGAAACCACCAGTCAATGATCCTCGTGGCAGTCACCGTAATCTCCTCCAGTAGTGGCCAGGAGGGCATCTCATTGTCCGCCACCCACCCGCTCGGATCGGTCCGGGTCAGCGGGTTGTTCCAGACATAGGCATAGCAGTTCACCGACTGCGCGGATCCAATCTGCACCACCGCATCCGGTGAGAGCATCCGCCCGATCACCGGCTCGTACACCCGCCCGTTCATGTGGATCAGGTTGACGCTGTCCAGATGCTCGTGCCCGGTAAAGCCGCGCCGCGTGGTGTTGCCGATGGCCGTCATGTCCGCCGAGGATACCGCCCCGTCCCAGTCCGAGTCTCGCCGCTCGCCATAGGCCCCGAACGACAGCCGGACCACGACCGCGCCAGCAGCATTGGTGATCAGCTCCGGGCTCCCCAGCTGGTCCCGGTGCACAAAATACGTCTCAGTCGCCGGGGAGCCCGAGCTGCGGCGGACGTAGATCGCCGCCGTGCCGTTGCCGCCCTCGATCCGATGCCGGTACTCGGTTACGCCCGAGCGGGTGACCTTCTCCAGAATCCCGCCGATATAGACCGTCGTCTCCGTCACCCCGGCCGTCACGGCTGACTGTTTGTACCGGTTCCGGTAGGCTCCATAAGAGAGCGTGCTCGAGTTCGACCCGGCGTTGATCACGCCC
>SCUD01000177.1 GCA_004297335.1 Gammaproteobacteria bacterium | reverse complement strand
TCCAATCAACCCGTTGCTCACGCCCGCGCAGATCGCTGACATCCTCGCGGCGGCTAACAGCCGCATCCTGGTAACCGGCGGCCCCGGGATGTCCTATGACGTGTACGAGAAGGCCAAGGCTGTGCGCGACCTGTACCCGGCACTGCAGACGCTGGTTGTAGTCGGCGAGGGTGGCGCAGGGGCGGTCGATTTTTCCAGCGGGATTCGGCACCAGCCGGATAATCACCTGATCAGCGGACGGACGATTCAAGAGGATGATCCATCGGTATGCTTCCATACCGGCGGCACGACCGGGGCGCCCAAGCTCACGCCTCAATCGCATCGAAACCAGCTGTTCACGGCCTGGACCTGCGGCGTCTTTTTTGATGTCCGAGCGGGCGATCGCATGCTGACCGGGTTGCCTCTGTTCCATGCCAATGCAGCCATCACCACTGGCCTCACCGGTTTCCTGGTCGGTGCCACGGCAATCCTGTGTGGCGAGCTCGGCTATCGAAGCAAGGACATGATGGGTGACTTCTGGCAGATAGTCGCTCGCTACCGCGCGACAACGTTCGTTGCGGTGCCGACCATATACGCGGCCCTGCTCGACCAGCTGCCGGACGACCTCGACGTCAGTTCGCTGCGTGTTGCGGGCTGCGGCGCGGCGCCGATGCCGGTTGAGCTGCTGCGTGCGTTCGAAGCGCGCACGGGCGTGCGCATCCTGGAAGGCTACGGCATGACCGAGTCCGGGGTCAGCACCCTGAATCCCCGCGATGGAGAGCGACGGATCGGGTCCGTTGGCGTGCGGCTGGCTTACCAGGATGTCCGGCCGGTCATTCTCGACAGCGAGGAACGCTACGTGCGCGATTGCGATGTCGACGAGGTCGGTGTCCTCCTGTTGAAAGGTCCAAATGTCTTCTCCGGGTATGTCGGGGCGCGGGACAACGGCAACCTCTGGCCAATGCCGGGCTGGCTCAACAGTGGTGACCTGGGGCGACGCGACGCCGATGGCTACATCTGGTTGGCTGGTCGGGCCAAGGACCTGATTATCCGCGGTGGCCACAACATCGACCCCGCAGTCATCGAGGAAGCGCTGCAGCATCACCCAGCGGTTGAAATCGCTGCGGCCGTCGGGCGGCCGGACGCCTATGCCGGCGAGGTGCCAATCGCGTACGTGCGGCTGACACCGGGCGCCGTCGTGTCGGAAGCCGAACTGGTCGAGTTTGCCCGACAGCGTGTTCCGGAGGGACCGGCGGCTCCAGCCGAGGTCGTGATCGTTCCGGAGTTGCCGCTGACTGCGGTAGGCAAGATCTTCAAGCCCGAGCTGCGACTTGACGCCGTGCGTAGAGTGTATGCCCGGGAGCTGGCGGACCTGCCGGTCTCGGTGCGCACGCGGATTGACGACAAGCTGGGAATCGTGGCGGACATCCACTGTCCTGCCGGCTGGCGCGACCTGGCGCGGATCAAGGGGCGGTTGGAGCGCTTTGCGCCACAGCACTTCATCGTCCATGATCCGGACGATGCGGCGTAGAAGCGTCGAAATCCCATGCAATCCGCACCGTTGTCGGGTATTCGCCTGGTTGAGTTCGCCGGGATCGGCCCGGCGCCCTATTGCGCGACGCTACTCTCGGACCTCGGCGCCGACGTGCTGCGCATCGATCGCCTGGGCACCAAGGGGCCTGCCGCCAGAGATGTCCACTGCCGGGGCCGGAGACGCATGTGCCTGGACCTCAAGCGCGATGAAGACCAGAGACTCGCTGTCGACCTCTTGTCGCGCGCGGACGCATCGATCGAGGGCTTTCGCCCGGGAGTGATGGAGCGGCTTGGCCTCGGACCGGAGCGCGTGCTGACGCTGAATCCGAGGCTTGTCTATGGGCGGGTCACCGGCTGGGGCCGGGATGGTCCTCTGGCACTGCGCGCCGGGCACGACATCAACTACATTGGCCTGAGTGGGGCGCTGGCCGGGATCGGCCCGGCAGAGGGGCCGCCGCTGCCGCCACTGAATCTGGTCGGCGACTTCGCTGGTGGCTCACTGTTTCTGGCGTTGGGTATGGCTGCGGCGCTGCTGCATGTGCAGCGGGGCGGTGATGGACAGGTCGTCGACGCAGCGATGGTCGATGGCGCCGCCTCGCTGATGTCGTTCTTTACTGGCGCACTGGAGCAGGGGTGGGACGTCGGCAGGCGTGGACAAAACCTCCTCGATGGCTCCGCGCACTACTACCGTTGCTACCAGTGCAGCGATGGGCAGTGGCTCGCGGTCGGCGCCATCGAGCCGCAGTTCTATAGCGAGCTCATGAAGGGGCTCGGTATTGCTGAATCGGCGTGGCCTTCGCAGCGCCGGGAGTCATGGGCGCAAGGAACGGCGCTGCTCCAGGACATCTTCAGGAGACGCAGCCGCGATGAGTGGTGCGCGCGGTTCGAGTCAACGGACGCCTGTGTCACGCCGGTGCTCGAGTACGACGAGGCACCGGAGCATCCTCAAGCACGCGCGCGGGAGGTCTTTGTCGAAGCGTCTGGCGTGCGACAGGCGGCTCCGGCTCCTCGATTATCAGAGACACCGGCGCGGATTCAGGGTCCGCCGCCCGCCGAAGAAGACTCCCCGGCGGCGGCGCTGGCACGATGGCCCAAGCGCTGAGCGGATGCCACGGACTGCGCCGTTGGCGAGACCGGCAATGGCAGCCCAATTCGATTGCCGGCGCCGTGGCACGACACGATCGAGGACACCGAGACGACCTACGACGAACTGCGCGGCGCTTTCGGGGTCGCGGTGGCGGATGTCGTCGCCGAGGTGACGGACGCGAAGTTCCTCGGCAAGGAGTTGCGCAAGCGGCTGCAGATTGTGAAAGCCGGGCGCGCCAGCGATCGGGCGCGCCTGGTGAAGCTGGCCGACAAGATCTGCAACCTGCGGGATATCCTCGCGAGCCCGCCGGCCGGATGGTCGCTGGCGCGGCGGCAACAGTACTTCGACTGGGCGAAGGCGGTCGTGGACCAGGCGCGCGGCGTTAACCCGCAGCTCGAGCGGGTGTTCGATCGGCTGTATCGGCAGCGGCCGGGAGCGCCGGACCGGGATCAATCGGATGTTCTCGCCGCGGCGAGAGATTACTCCGGCAGATCGTTCAGTTCGTAGCTGGTGCTGCGCCCGCCCGCAGCTGATTTCCGCAGCACGCCACGCGCAAGCAGGTCGTTGATATCCCGCAGGGCCGTGTCTGGCGAGCACCTGGCAATGGCCGCCCACTTGCTGGTGGTGAGCTTGCCTTCGAACCGGTCGAGCAATTTGTTCAGCAACTGCAGCTGTCGCTCGTTCAGTGGTGTGGTCGCCCAGCGCCGCCAGAACCGCGCCTTGGTCAGTACGGCGTCGAGGGTGTACTGAGCCTGGGCGACGGCGCGACCGACGGTGGCGAGGAACCAGGCAAGCCACTCGGTGACGTCCAGCGACCGCTTCTGCGTCCGCTCCAGGATGCCGTAGTA
>SCUD01000176.1 GCA_004297335.1 Gammaproteobacteria bacterium | reverse complement strand
CAAAAGTCGAGGACAGGACCAGCGGCGGCACCACCGCCCCGTGCTGCGTGTCCGTTTCGATCCCGGCGCGGACCGCGCGCGTCTCCGGACGCTGCCGGCTGCTCATGCCGAACCTGCGGCGAGCGCCGCCGCGAACACCGGCGCCAGCGCCGCAGGCTCCTTCAGGAACGCGTCGTGGCCATAACGTGAGTGCAGCTCGTGCAGCCGGCAGGTCGCGGGCAGGCGGCCGGCCAGCTCGCGCACGTCCTCGACCGTGACCAGCTGGTCCTCGATCACTGCGGCGAGCGTCACCGGCGTGCGGATCCGACGCGGGTCCACTGCATGCAGGTCAATGGACTCCGACAGGCACAGGAAGCCCTCCGGCCGGTGGGTCGCGGCGAATTCATCGCCGCGCGCGAACAGGTAGCGCTCGACCGGGAATTCGGGCCGTCCGGCGCCACTGAGCGGCCCGGTCGGAAAGCGCGCATTGAACTCGGCGCGGGTCCGGTAGGTCGTCATCGCGAGTGCGCGCGCGATGCGCAGGCCGCCGGGTCCGTCGCCCAGTTCGAGCGCATGGCGGACGATCGCGCGCTGCACCGAGCGCCAGCCGGTCGCGAGCGGATTGCTGCGGTGCGCGGCGCTGATCGCCAGCAGGTGACCAAGACGCTGCGGCGCCCGTTCGGCCAGCGCGAGCCCGACCATGCCGCCATAGGAGGCGCCGGCGAAGCCATGCAGGCGCCCGATTCCGAGCGCATCGCAGACCGCGAGCAGCACCGCCGCCTGGTCACGCGTATCCACGGCCGGGAAATCCTGCTGGCCCGGGCGCGGTCCTGTCGTGCCACCGCTGCCGCCCAGCCAGTCCATGCCGAGGACGCGGAAGCGGGTCGTATCGAGCGCGAGGCCCGGGCCCACCAGCTCGCGCCACCAGCCGCGCCCGGGCTCCTCGGCATCGAACACCAGGCGGCTCGCCGAAATACCGCCCAGTGCGGCGACGACCGGCGCACCCGGCGCACCCGCCAGCCGCCAGGCGATCGTGACCCCGGCCAGCTGGCCGCCGTGATGCAACGCGAGTGCGGGCAGTGCCAGCAGTCCCTCCTCCACCCGGCAGGTGGCCGCTGCGGGCAGGACTGTGACACTGGTTGCGGTGGCTCTGGACATACCTGGCTCTCCTGACAGCAATGCGGCACATGACCGCCTCCCGCGGAGAGCCCGCTGCCGCGGGCCGCGCTGCAACCTTGTGCGCCCGGTCGTGCCGGGCGGCTGCAGTTGCCCATCTGCCGGCAGACGGAATTCCGTCCTCCGCAGGAGTTGGCACCATTCCGGTCACAGGGACCCGGTGGTTGCCCCGGCGTCAAAGGGCCTATTCCCTCAGCCGGTCTCGATGAGCGGTCGAGAGTCTACGGGCGCCCGCCGCGAACCGTCAAGACAGCAGTTGCAAGCGCCGTCATAATGTACTAATGTGCTAGCACGCTATTACAGGAAGCCGTGATCATGAAGGTGCATCGCAACGTCAGTCCGCGCCAGGAGGTGTTGAACGAACGCGCCCTCTACACCGCGATCCTGACGCTCGAGACCGTCGACGAGGTGCGCGCATTCTTCCGCGACCTGTGCACGCCCGCCGAACTGCAGGCGATGGCCGACCGCTGGGCGGTCGTCACGCTGCTCGGCGAGCAGCTGCCGTACCGCGAGATCCAGCGCCAGACCGGTGTCAGCGTCACGACGATCGGCCGCGTCGCGCGCTACCTCGGCGCCGGCCATGGCGGCTACGCGCTGGCCGCGGCCCAGCTGCGCGGCGCGGGGCGGCGATGAACCCCGGCGGCCCCGAGCGGATCAAGCTCGCGATCCAGAAGTCCGGCCGGCTGACCGACCACTCGCTGGACCTGGTCACGCGCTGCGGGCTCAAGTACAGCCGTGGCAAGGACCAGCTGGTCTGCTACGGGGAGAACCTGCCGCTCGACGTGCTGCTGGTGCGCGACGACGACATCCCTGGCCTGGTCCAGGACGACGTCTGCGATCTCGGCATCGTCGGACTCAACGTCATCGAGGAGAAGCGCCTGGAGTTCGCCGCGCGCGGCCTCGGCCCGACCTTCGAGCAGGTCATGACGCTCGACTTCGGCCGCTGCCGGCTCGCACTCGCGGTGCCTGATGACTTCGACTACACCGGTCCGGACTCGCTGCGCGGCCGGCAGATCGCCACAAGTTATCCGCAGGTGCTGCGCCGGTGGCTCGCCGATCGCGAGCTCGAGGCCGGCATCGTCGCGCTGTCCGGCGCGGTCGAGATCGCGCCGCGCCTCGGCCGGGCCGACTTGATCTGCGACCTGGTCTCGACCGGCAACACGCTGCTCGCCAACCGGCTGCGCGAGGTCGAGACCGTGCTCGAAAGCCAGGCGGCGCTGATCCGCACGCCGGTCCCGGTCAGCAGCGCGAAGCGCGACTGGATGGAGCGGCTGCTGGTGCGCATGGACGGCGTGCAGCAGGTCCGCGAGAGCAAGTACATCATGCTCCACGCGCCGCGCTCCGCGCTGGCGCGCATCACCCAGCTGCTGCCCGGCAGCGAGCACCCGACCATCCTGCCGCTCGAGGGCACCGATGAAAAGGTCGCACTGCACGCGGTGTGTCGCGAGAACGTGTTCTGGGAAACGCTGGAGAGCCTGAAGGCCGCCGGGGCCTCGGCGATCCTGGTACTGCCCGTCGAGAAGATGCTCGCATGAAAGTGCCGGCCCTGCCGATCAGCGAGTGGATGAGTCTCGATGCGCGGGGCCGCGCCGCAGTGCTCGCCCGCCCCGCACAGCAGGACCGGGCCGGGCTGTACGAGGCGGTGCGCGCCATCCTCGGCGAAGTGCGCAGTGGCGGCGATGCGGCACTGCACAGCCTCACCGAGCGTTTTGACCGCGTCGGGCCCGGCGCGCTCGAGGTCGGCGAGGCGGCGATCACGCAGGCTGCAGCGCAGCTCGACCCGGAGGATCGCGCGGCCCTCGAGGTGGCGATCGCCACGGTCACGCGCTTCCATGAGGCCCAGCGCAGTGCGCCGCTCGCCGTCGAGACTGCTCCCGGCGTGCTCTGCGAGCGGCTCGAGCGGCCGATCGACGCGGTCGGGCTGTACGTGCCCGCCGGTGGCGCACCGCTGCCCTCGACCGCGATCATGCTCGCGGTGCCGGCCCGCATCGCCGGCTGTCGCGAGCGCGTGTTGTGCACGCCGCCACGGCCCGACGGCAGCGCCGACCCCGCCGTGCTGTACGTCGCCCGCGCCTGTGGCGTGCAGCGCGTATTCACGCTCGGCGGCGCGCAGGCGATCGCCGCGCTGGCCTTTGGCACCGAAACCGTCCCCCGGGTCGACAAGATCTTCGGACCCGGCAATGCCTGGGTCACGGCTGCCAAGCAGCTCGTGGCCGTGGACCCGGAAGGCGCCGCCTGCGACCTGCCGGCCGGCCCTTCCGAAGTGCTGATCATCGCCGATGATGGCGCGCGCGCCGACTTCATTGCCGCCGACCTGCTCGCCCAGGCCGAGCACAGCGCCGATGCCCAGGTACTGCTGGTGACCGACTCCCCCGCGCTCGCGCTGCGCGTCAACGCCGAGCTGGCCCGGCAGGTCCCGGCACGCCAGCGTGCCGCGGTGGCCACCGCCGCGCTCGCGCACGGCCGCGTGATCGTGACTCCCGACCTCGCCACCGCGATCGACGTCGCCAATACCTACGCGCCGGAGCACCTGCTGATCCAGACCCGCGCACCGCGCGACTGGCTCCCGCGCGTAAGCCGGGCCGGTTCCGTGTTCCTCGGCCCGTGGACTCCGGAAGTGCTCGGCGACTACTGCAGCGGCACCAACCACGTGCTGCCGACCTGGGGCTACGCCCGCGCCTACAGCGGCCTCGCGCTCGCCGACTTCCAGCGGCGCATGACCGTGCAGCAGGCCGACCGCGCAGGCCTCGCCGCACTCGGTCCGGTGGCCGTGCGGCTGGCGCGCCTTGAGGGTCTCGAGGCCCATGCGGAAGCGGTCGCCGTGCGCCTGCGGGCAGTACCGGAGGCAAAGGCATGACCGATCCTCTCACCCTCGCCCGCCCGGAAATCCTCGCGCTCGAGCCCTACCAGCACGCGGCCTGGCTGCCGGAACTGACGCGGCTGCACGCCAACGAGAACCCGTGGTCCGATGCCGGGGATCCGCCCGGCGCCGGCCTGAATCGCTATCCGGAACCGCAATCCGCAGAGCTCTGCGCCGCACTCGCGCGGGTCTATGGCGTGGCCCCGGAGGCAGTGCTCGCCGGCCGCGGCAGCGACGAGGGCATCGATCTGCTGGTGCGCGCGTTCTGCCGTGCCGGGCACGACCGCATCCTCGTGTGTCCGCCGACCTTCGGCATGTACCGCGTCGCGGCGGCGATCCAGGGTGCCGGCGTCGTCGAGGTCCCGCTCGATCACTCCTTCGGTCTCGATGCACGAGCGATCCTCGAAGCCTGGACGCCGGCCGTCCGGATCGTATTCCTGTGCTCGCCGAACAACCCGACCGGCAACCGCATCGCGGATACCGAACTCGAACTGCTGCTCGCGGGTCTCGCCGGCCGTGCGCTGGTCGTCGTCGACGAGGCCTATGCCGAATTCGCGCCGGGATCCGGCACACCCGGCCGGTTGGCAGGCCATCCGGAGCTGGTCGTGCTGCGCACGCTGTCGAAGGCCCATGGCCTCGCCGGCGCGCGGGTCGGCGCCGTCATCGCGGACCCCGGCATCATCGGCCTGCTGGCGCGCATGCTCCCGCCCTATGCGCTGACCGCGCCCTCGATCCGCGCGGCGCTCACCGCGCTCGCGCCGGAACGACTGCTGCGCACGGCCGAGCGCGTGCGCCGGCTGGTGGCGGAACGCGAGCGCGTCGCCGCCAATCTTGGACGGCTCGCCAGCGTGCGCCGCGTATGGCCGAGCGATGCCAATTTCCTGCTGGTCGAGTTCCGGGACGCGCCGGCCGCGCTGGCCGCGGCGCGCAGTGCCGGCCTGCTGCTGCGCGACCTGTCGGGCCAGCCGCGGCTCGCCGGCTGCATCCGCATCACGATCGGCTCGCCGGCCGACAACGACCGCCTGCTCGCGGCGCTCGGAGAGCTGCCATGACCACGGCCGTGCTGTTCATCGATCGCGACGGCACGCTGCTGGTCGAACCGGCAGACAAGCAGGTGGATTCCTACGCCAAGTTCCGGCTGATGCCCGGCGTGATCCCGGCGCTGCTGCGGCTGCGCGATGCCGGCTACCACTTCGTGATGGTGAGCAACCAGGACGGGCTCGGCACGCCGGCCTTCCCGCGGGCGGACTTCGACGGGCCGCAACAACTGCTGCTGGAGCTGTGCGCATCGCAGGGCATCGTCTTCGACGCCGTGCTGGTCTGCCCGCACTTCCCGGCCGACGGCTGCGATTGCCGCAAGCCGAATACGGCGCTCGTCGATGCCTGGGTCGCGGAGCATCCGCTCGATGCCGCGCGGAGCCTGGTGATCGGCGATCGTGACACCGACCTCGAGCTCGCGCAGCGGCTCGGCCTCGGTGGTGTGCGCCTCGATCCGGCCGACCCGCAGGCCTGGACGGCGATCGCGGCGCGCCTCGCCCCGGCCAGCCCCCGGCGCGCGCGCGTCGAGCGGCGCACCCGCGAGACCGCAATCGAGGTCGAAGTGGATCTCGACAGCGACGTGCCCGTGGCCATCGCGACCGGGATCGGTTTCTTCGACCACATGCTCGAACAGGTCGCCCGGCATGGCGGCTTTGCGCTCCGGCTGCGCTGCACCGGCGACCTGCAGGTCGATGAACACCATACCGTCGAGGACTGCGCGCTGGCCCTCGGCGCGGCGCTCAGCGAGGCGCTCGGCGAGCGCCGTGGCATCGCCCGCTACGGCTTCGTGCTGCCGATGGACGAGGCCCAGGCCCGCGTGGCGCTGGATCTCTCGGGGCGGCCGTATGCCGTGTTCGAGGGCCGCTTTCCCGGCGAGCGCGCCGGCGCGCTGCCGGTCGAGATGGTCCCGCACTTCTTCCGCTCGCTGGCCGAGGCCCTGCGCGCCGCGATTCACATCGAGGTGCGGGGCGAGAATACGCACCACATGATCGAGGCCTGCTTCAAGGGCCTCGGCCGGACGCTGCGCCAGGCGATCCGGATCGAGGGCGGCGGCGTGCCGAGCAGCAAGGGCGTGCTGTGACGGATCCGGTGATCATTGCCGGAGGCGGCGCCAACATCGCCTCGCTGCAGTTCGCCTTTGAGCGACTCGGCCAGCGCGCTGAGCTGAGCGCCGATCCCGCGCGCATCCGCCGCGCCTCGCACGTGATCCTGCCCGGCGTCGGTGCCGCGGCCGACGGCATGACGCGCCTCGCGGCGGCCGGGCTCGATACGCTGCTGCCGACGCTGACCCAGCCGGTGCTCGGCATCTGCCTCGGCATGCAGCTGCTGTTCGAGGCCAGCGACGAGGGCGAGGTGCGCTGCCTCGGCATCCTGCCCGGACGCGCGCGCCGCATACACGCCTCCGCCGGACCCATCCCGCACATGGGCTGGAGCCGGCTGCGAATCCTGCGGCCACACCCGCTGCTGGCCGGGCTCGGCGACGAGGACTGGGCCTATTTCGTCCACAGCTATGCGCTCGAACCCGGCCCGGATACGGTCGCGACCGGCGACTATGGCGGCGCCTTCACCGCCGTGGCCAGCCGCGGGAATTTCCACGGCACGCAGTTTCACCCGGAGCGCTCCGCGGCGACCGGCGCCCGGCTGCTCGGCAACTTCCTGGAACTCGGCTGATGGAACTGATCCCGTCGATCGACCTGCGCGCCGGCAGCGTCGTGCGACTGCGCTACGGCGACTTCGCCGCCGAGACCCGCTACCAGGCGACGCCCGCCGGGCTGCTCGCCCGCTATGCCGATGCCGGCGCACGTCGCCTGCATGTCGTGGACCTCGATGGCGCACGCGATGGGGTTCCGGGCAACGAAGCCATCCTGCGCGAGCTGGCCGGCGCCGGCCGGCTGGCGATCCAGGCAGGTGGCGGCGTGCGCAGCGCAGCAGTCGTCGAGCGCCTGCTCGCTGCCGGGGCGGCGCGCGTCGTCGTCGGCAGCATCGCCATCCACGATCCGGAGGAAGTCATCGACTGGATCGGCCGTTTCGGCGCCGAGCGCATCGTCGCGGCGCTCGATGTCCGCATCGATGCGGACGGCACTCCCTGGCTTGCCAGTCATGGCTGGCAGCAGCAGTCCCGGCATGCGCTCCCCGCGGTGCTGGAGCTGCTCGCGCGGGGCGGGCTGCGCCACGTGCTGTGCACCGACATCGGTCGCGACGGCGCACTGGCGGGGCCCAACCTGGACCTGTATAGCAATTGCGTGCGGCAGTTTCCCGGGATCGCCTGGCAGGCCTCCGGTGGCGTGCGCGATGCCGCGGACCTGCACGCGCTCGCGGCCACCGGCGTCACCGCGGCGATCAGCGGCAAGGCCCTGCTCGAGGGCCGGATCAGCAACGAGGAGCTCGCGCCATTCCTGCCCGCCGCATAATTCCCTGCCTCGACGTGCGCGACGGCCAGGTCGTCAAGGGCGTGCGCTTCCGCGACCATCGCGTCGCCGGCGACATCCTCGAACTCGCCGCGCGCTACCGTGACGAGGGCGCCGACGAACTCGTGTTCTACGACATCAGCGCGAGCCCGTCGGGACGCAGTGTCGACCGCGGCTGGATCGGGCGCGTCGCGCGACTGCTCGACATTCCATTCTGCGTCGCCGGCGGCATCCGCAGCGTCGCCGATGCCGAGGCCGTACTGGCGAGCGGTGCCGAGAAGATCTCGGTCAACTCGCCGGCACTCGAGCGACCGGCACTGATCGACGAACTGGCCCGCCGCTTCGGCACGCAGTGCGTCGTCGTCGGCATCGACAGCCAGGCGACGCCCGCGGGCTGGCGCGTCCACCAGTACACCGGCGACCCCGGGCGCAGCCGTGCGGCGGACCGCGACACCCTCGACTGGGTCCGCGAAGTGCAGCTGCGTGGCGCCGGCGAGATCGTGCTCAACTGCATGGACGTGGATGGGGTCCGCGAGGGCTATGATGTGCAGCAGCTCGCCGCGGTACGCGCGATCAGCAGCGTACCGCTGGTCGCTTCCGGGGGGGCCGGCCGGATGGAGCATTTCGCCGAGGTCTTCCGCCGGGCCCAGGTGGACGCCGCGCTCGCCGCCAGCGTGTTCCACAGCGGCGAGATCCGCATCCCGGCTCTGAAGGCCTGGCTTGCCAGCCAGGGGATCGAGGTGAGGCCATGAAGATCGGGAACATCGCCGACCTGGACTGGGACAAGGGCGAGGGCCTGCTGCCGGCGATCGTGCAGCATGCCGGAACCGGCGCGTTGCTGATGCTCGGCTACATGAACCGCGCGGCGCTGGGCCGGACGCTCGCCGAGGGCCGCGTGACCTTCTTCAGCCGCAGCCGCCAGCAGCTCTGGACCAAGGGCGAGACCTCCGGCAATTTCCTCGAGGCCGTGACCCTGAGCACCGACTGCGACCGCGACACGCTGCTCATCCAGGCCCTGCCGGCCGGGCCGGTCTGCCATACCGGCAGCGCGAGCTGCTTTGCCGAGGCCGCGCCGAGCGCCGCCAGCCGCCTGGCCTTCCTCGACCGGCTCGAGGAAGTCATCGCGGAACGCATCGCCGAGCAGCCGGAGGGCAGCTACACCGCGCGCCTGTATGCGCAGGGCCCGCGGCGCATCGCCCAGAAAGTCGGCGAGGAAGGCGTCGAGGTCGCGCTCGCCACGGTCACGGCCGACGACGCCGCGGTGATCGCCGAGTCCGCCGACCTGCTCTACCATCTGGCGCTGCTGCTGAAGCAGCGCGGCCTGTCGCTGGCGGCGGTCGCGGCCGAGCTGGAACTGCGCCACATCGGACGCACCGGCGCGGGCTAGAAAAAGGGGACAGTCCCCTTTTTCAAGAAAAAGGGGACTGTCCCCTTTTTCTACAGCACCAGCTGCGGCGCCGGCTCGCGCAGGTTGTAGTGCGAGGCCATCGCCGCGCCGTAGGCGCCAGCGGTCGCGATGAGCAGCACATCACCCTCCCGGCACGGCGGCAGCAGGCGGTCGTGGCCGAGCACATCCCCGCTCTCGCAGATCGGACCGACGACGGTATAGAGCTGCGCCGGAGTCTCGGCGAGCCGCGTCAGGTTGACGATCTCGTGCCAGGCACCGTAAAGCGCCGGTCGGATCAGCGAATTCATGCCGGTCGCGACGCCGACATAACGGAGTTCGCCCTTGCCCTTCAGCTGGGTCACGCGCGCGAGCAGCACGCCGGCGGCCGCGACCAGGTAGCGGCCCGGCTCCAGCCACAGCTCGAACTGCGGATGCGCGGCGCGAAACCCGCCGAGCGCGGCATCGAGTGCCGCGAGGTCGAGCGCGGCCTGGCCCGGTCGCTCCGGTACGCCGAGCCCGCCACCGAGGTTCAGCACCCGCACTTCCGGCAGGTGTCGGGCCACGTTCGCGAGCACCTCCGCCGCATCGACCCAGGCGCCGATCTCGAAGTGGCCACTGCCTGTGTGCGCATGCAGGCCGACGATCCGCGCACCGGCCTCGGCGGCTGCCTCGGCGAGCTCCGTCGCTTCGTCCAGCGGCACGCCGAACTTCGACTGCGTGCCAGCCGTACGCACCTTCTGGTGATGGCCGTGGCCGCGCCCGGTGTCGATGCGCACGAAGATCGCGCGGTCCCGGAACAGCCCAGGCCACTCCCGGAGCACGTACAGATTGTCCACCGTAAGCTGCAGGCCCTGCCCGAGCGCCCACTCGTACTCCGCGCGCGGCGCAAAATTCGGCGTGAACAGCAGGCGCCCGGTGTCCAGGTCCGGCAGCGCCTGCCGCACGCGCAGGACTTCACCCGGCGATACACACTCGAAGGACAGCCCGGCCGCCGCGATGCAGCGCAGGATCTCCGGCTGCGCATTGGCCTTGACCGCATAGAACAGCCTCGAGACCGAGCCGAGTGACTGCAGTGCACGAGCCTGCGCGGACACCGTCGCGAGCTCACAGACATAGGCTGCATCGCGGCCGTCGAGCAGGCCGAGCAGTTCAGCCCGGCGGGCCCGCCACCAGTCGCTGCGCGGTGCCACGCCCGCCTGCGGCACGTTGATCTGTTCCCAGGTCGGCCCGAGCACCGGATCGTTCCCGATCGCCTGGATCAAGAGGTCGTGCAGCAGCGCAACCAGGCGGTCGCCCTGGTCCTCGTCGATCACGAAGGTGAAGTTGAGGTCGTTCGCCGCCTGGCTGACCAGGTAGATGCGCTGCTCCTCGAAGAGTTCGAAGGCCTCGCCGAGCCGGTGGATGATGGCGCGGATGTCGCGGCCGAGCAGCGACAGCGATGCGCAGGGACCGATGACGCGCACGCGGCACAGCCGGCCGAGGTCCTCGACCAGCGCCGCGACCTCGCCGGAGTCCAGCGCGTTCGCCTGCGGATCGAGTGACACCGTGACATTGGTCTCCGAAGTCGAGACCAGGTCCACCGACATGCCGTGCTGCCGGAACACGGCGAACGCATCGGCCAGGAAGCCAACCTCGTGCCACATGCCGGGGCTGTCCATCGACACCAGCGTGATGCCCTTGCGGATCGCGATCGCCTTGAGCCGCGCGCCGCTGTCCGCCGGCTCGGCGCTGACGATCGTCCCCGGGTGCTCCGGCGCCTGGGTCGCATACACCTGCAGCGGGATGCGCTGCTGCCGCAGCGGCATGATGCAGCGCGGATGCAGCACCTTCGCGCCGCTGGTCGCGATCTCCTGCGCCTCGTCGTAGTGCAGTGACTTCAACAGCCTCGCGGTTGGCACCGCGCGCGGATTCGCCGAGAACATGCCCGGCACGTCCGTCCAGATCTCGAGCCGCAGTGCCGACAGCCGGGCCGCGAGGTACGCACCCGAGGTGTCGGAACCGCCGCGACCGAGCACCACCGTCTGCCCGCCCTCGCCGGCGGCGATGAAGCCCTGGGTCAATATCACGCCGGGCAGCTGCGCAAAGCGCGCGACCAGCGCCGGATCCGGATCCGAACCGCAGCTCGCCGACAGCACCGAGGGTCGCTGGCCACGCACGGGCTGCGCGATCAGCCAGCTACGCGCATCGACGAGCGTGGTGACGAGGCCCTGCGCGTTCAGGAAGGCGGCACCGAGCGCCGTCGCCATCAGTTCGCCCGCAGCCAGGACCCGCGCCCGCACCGCATCGCTGACTTCACCGATCAGCGCGATGCCGCCGGCGACGCGTCCCAGCTCCGCGAGTTGCTGTCCGACCTCCGGCGGCAGGTCGATGCCGAGCGCGGCGGCCAACTCGCGGTGGCGGGCGACGATACCGGCGACCTCGGTCTCGGCGTCACCAGCCTGGGCACGGTCCATCAACCGGATCAGTGCGTCGGTAATGCCGGAAAGCGCGGAGTGCACGACTGCGGTGCGCAGGCCTTCCGCGCAGCGGGCCCGCAGGATCGCGGCAATGCGGTCCCAGTTCGCGCGCGACGAGACGCTCGTGCCGCCGAACTTCAATACCACCCAGTGAGCCGGCTGAGTCTCAGGCATGGAATCGGGATACCTGCACTGCTTGGTCACAAAACAAAGGCCGCATGCCCGAAGGAATGCGGCCCCATCCGCCGTTGCGCGGCCGCTCAGGATTCGTCGGGATCGACGAACTCCGACAATTCGCGCTGCAGCCGCCGTTCGGCGAGCGCGTCCTCGACGCGACTCCACGCCGACGGCTGCGCCACCCGGCGCTGCCCGGGCTTGGGCCGGCGCTCGACCACGATCAACCGGTCGAGGTCGCCTTCCTGCTCATTTCCGGCCTCGTTGAGAAACTCCCCCTCGAGGTCGAAGGAATCATCGCTGCGCTCTTTCATTTCGCTGAATTCCCTAAGAAATCAACGACATCCGCTCGGAACCCGCCAGTTTGCGGGCTGCGCAATATATACGAAAAGGCTTTTATTTCAAGAGTCAGGCGGCAAATGCCTCCAGGGCGACCGGCTCGCCGCGGCCCACGCCCAGGCGGACGGCGGCATTGCCTTGCACCTGCGCAATCTCGACCAGGCCCCAGGAGTTCACCAGCGCAACCAGCTCGCCCGGTCGGGCCTCCCCATAGGTACTGACCCAGGGCAGGGCCAGGCCGCGGATCGATACCACCTGCTCCCTGGCAATGACATGCGATGAATGCTCCAGATTACTGAAAAGATTGCCGAAACTATCTACCGTCACCACCGATCCGCGCCATCCGGTCGCCGTCGCAACCACGGGCAGCAATGACCCATCAGCCGCCAGCTCGGTGACCTCGCCGAGCGCCTCGAAGGCCCATCGTCCGGCTGCCAGCTCGGCGGCGACCGGTGCGAGCAGGTCGCGCCCATGGAAGGTGGGCCCGCCGCTGGTCGCCATGCCAAGCCCGGCCAGTCGCTCCAGGTCGATGCGCCGGGCGACAGCCCCGGCCCGCGCGGCGATCGCGGCGAGCAATCCGTTGTCCGGTGCCAGGAAGACCTGGCGCTCGGCGCTGACGGCGACCAGGGCCCGCGCCGTGCCGACGCCCGGATCCACGACCGCCAAGTGCACGGTGCCATCCGGGAAATAGCGTGAGACCCGGCCGAGCCAGAAGGCGGCCTCGGCCGGCTGGAAGCGGGTGATCTCGTGGGTGATGTCGACGAGCTGCAGGTCCGGGCTGCGCCGCAGCACCTGCCCCTTCAGGACCGCGACGAACGGGTCGCGCAGCCCGAAATCCGTTGTGAAGGTGACGATGCCGCGCATGGGCCCGCCCGCGGGCAGTGCAGCGCAGTGCCGCTACTTGCAGGTCTTCAGGCAGTCGCTGTAAGCGTCGTCACAGGTTTTCTGCTTGTCCTCATCACCTTCCGCGTCCTGCATGCAGCGATCGGACTGGACGTCGCACTGCTCGACGCATCGCTCATCGCTCCACGCCGGCAAGGCCATGACCAGCCCCACGAGCAGCGCCGGCAGCGGATGGAAGCCTCTCTCCTGACTCATCGCGGTGACTCCCCCGGTCTTCGACCGGGCCTATCCTAACAGTCCCCGGGCAAGGTGCCGAGACGCACGGCAGAATGCCGTACGGGCGCTGAATGCCGGCTGAATGAGCGAGTCCCGCCCCGCGCTCAGGCCGCCACGCGGCACTCCACGCCGAGAGCGCGCGCGACGGCCGGGTGGGTGACCGCCCCGGCGTGAATGTTGAGACCCGCGGCCAGGCCCGGGTCGCGCGCGCAGGCGGCACGCCAGCCGCGCTCGGCGAGCGCCCGCACATAGGGCAGCGTCGCATTGGTCAGTGCGAAGGTCGAAGTACGCGGTACGGCGCCCGGCATGTTGGTCACGCAGTAATGCACGACACCGTCGACCACATAAGTCGGATCGGCGTGCGTGGTCGGTCGACTGGTCTCGAAGCAGCCACCCTGGTCGATCGAGATATCCACGAGTACACCACCCTTCTCCATGCGACCGAGCATGGCGCGGGTCACCAGTCGGGGTGCGGCCGCCCCGGTCACGAGCACCGCACCAATGACGAGGTCCGCGCTGGCAACCAGCCCTTCGATCGCCTCGGCCGTCGAGTACGCGGTGGCAACCGCCGGGCCGAATTGCGCATCAATCTCGCGCAGTCGCCGCAGCGAGAGGTCCACGATCGTTACGCCGGCACCGAGGCCTACCGCCATCTGCGCCGCATTGGTGCCAGCGACACCGCCGCCGAGGATCACCACGCGCGCCGGAGCGACGCCGGGCACCCCGCCGAGCAGCACGCCGAATCCGCCGTTCGCCTTCTGCAGTGCGGTCGCACCGACCTGTATCGACATGCGTCCGGCGACCTCGCTCATCGGCGTCAGCAGCGGCAAGGAGCCATCCGGAGCCGTCACGGTCTCGTAGGCGATGGCGGTCGCGCCCGAGCGCCGCAGCGCGTCCGCCTGGGCCGGATCCGCAGCCAGGTGCAGGTACGTGAACAGCAACTGCCCTTCCCGCAGCAGGGCGCATTCCACCGCCTGCGGCTCCTTGACCTTGACGATCAGCTCGGCCGTGGCGAAGAGCGACGGTGCATCCGGCAGCACCGTCGCGCCAGCGGCGCGGAAATGTTCGTCGGTGATGCCGATGCCGAGGCCGGCACCGCTCTCGATGAAGAGTTCGTGGCCGGCCGCAACCAGCTCGCGCACTCCCGCCGGGACCAGCCCGACGCGGTACTCATGGACCTTGATCTCTTTCGGGCAGCCAATCTTCATGCGCCCAGCATAGAATCGAAGCCGCGGTGGGTTCTGCGAAAGATGCCGTCTTTGAGATAACACGCGCAATAATCCACCGTATGATGTACACTTTGCGGAGGAATCTGCGGAGTTACCGTGGACAAGCTCGACCACCGTATCCTCACCGAGCTGCAGCGCGATGGGCGCCTGAGCAACGTGGAACTCGCCGGACGGGTCCACCTGAGCGAATCGGCCACGCTGCGCCGCGTGCGCGCGCTCGAGGAGGCCGGGGTCATACAAGGGTATGTCGCGTTGCTGAACGCGCAGCGCACCGGCTTTCCGATCAACGTCTTCGTCACGATCACGCTGCAACGCCAGGACCAGCACGACCTGCAGCGCTTCGAGGCCGCCGTTCGCGAGGTGCCGGAGGTCATGGAGTGCTACCTGATGACCGGCGTCGCGGATTACCTGCTGCGCGTGTCCTGCCGCGATACCGAGGACTTCGAGCGCCTGCACAGCCAGCACCTGACGCGCCTGCCGGGGGTCGCGCGCGTGCAGTCGAGTTTCGCCCTGCGCGTCGTGCGCCGCACGACCGAGCTACCGATCCCCTGAATTCCCGGGCAGGATGCCGCGATGCCGGATTCCACGTTCGACCTGCCCGCTGTCTTCGTGCACCGCGTGGCCGTCACTGCGGCCGACATCGACGACTACGGCCACGTCAACAACTCCGTGTACCTGCGCTGGCTGGACGCCACCGCCTGGGCCCATGCCGCCTCGCTCGGCGTGTCCCTGCAGGACTGCCTCACGCTGCGCCGCGGCATGATCGTCTGGCGCAGCCAGATGCACTATCTCGCGCCGGCCCTCGCCGGTGATGCGCTCGAGGTCGGCACCTGGATCGTCCGCAGCGACGGCCGCCTGCGCGTGGATCGCCGTTTCCAGGTCCTGCGGCCCGCCGATGGCCGGACCCTGCTGCGCGGGCTGGTGCATTACGTCTGCGCCGACCTCGACAACGGCCGGCCGCGGCGCATGCCCCCGGTCTTTGCGGAGCGCTACCGCCCGGTGCCGGAGCTCGTGGCCACGCTCGCCGAGGAGCCCCATGCGAGCTTTGCTCCCGGTGTGGAGCCGCGGGAGGGGTAGGCGCTAAAAAATGTATCTGGAATACGTCTATTCCTGTTCCGGGGAGCGTATATTCGCCCCTTGCTGTTACCGGGCCAGCTCCTGCCCGGCCAGGAAGACAAGGGGATGAAGAATGAAAATGTTCATCAATGGAACGCTGTCGCTCCAGTTCTGCCTGATGCTGATGTTTACCGGTATCGCCGAGGCCGCGGACCAGGACCCCGAGCGCTACATCTACGCCACCTACCATTATTGTGACCTGACCCGGCAGGAACGGGCCGACCAGATCTTCGAACAGCTCGACAAGCCGGTCTACGACGCGGCGGTCGCCGACGGCACGATCAACAGCTGGGGCTGGCTCGTCCATCACACGGGTGGCAAGTGGCGCCGCGCGCTCTACTATGTCGCCCCAGGCGTCCAGAACCTCCTTGATGCCCAGAAGAAGATCGGGGACCAGATCGACGCCCGTGACCAGAAGCTCGGCGATGAGTTCTCGGGCATCTGCAATGCCCACGACGATTACATCTGGAAGGTCGCGGCCGGCAACATCGGTTCAGTCGCCCGCGGCGGCGCCTCGTTCTCCGTCTACCATGTCTGCGACAGCACCCGCGAGGACCAGGCCGACGCGATCATGAGCAAGGTGTTCGCGCCGACGCTCGACCGCATGGTGACCGACGGCAAGATCCGGTCCTGGGGCTGGAACGAGCACATCGTCGGCGGCGAATACCGTCGCCTCGCGACGATCAGCGCCAATGACGTGAAATCGCTGATGACGGCGCGGGGCGAACTGATCGAGGCGATGTACGATAAGAACCCGCTCGGTGATACCTTCAGCGAAATCTGCGGGCCGCATGCGGACTATCTGTGGGAGATCAAGTTCAGCAATCCGTAGCACATAGCTCCGGACATGGCCGCGGGACCTGGCTGCCGGGTCCCGCGGCTTCTCTCTATCTGGCGCGCGCGCTGCGCGACTTCGGCGACGGTTTCGTTGCCGTACTGCTGGTCATTTATCTCGCGGAGCTTGGCCTCGACGCCTTCCAGATCGGCATCGTCGCCACGGCCGCGCTCCTCGGGTCAGCACTGCTGACGCTCGGCGCCGGCCTGGTCGGGCACCGCTTTGGGCCACGCCCGCTGCTGGTGCTGGCCTCGGCGCTGATGGTCGCAACCGGCCTCGCCCTGGCGGCGGCGCAGAGTTACGCCGTACTGCTGTTGATCGCGTGCATCGGCACGATCAATCCGACTGCGGGCAGCGTCAGCATCTTCGTGCCGCTCGAACACGCCGTGCTCGCAGACCTCGCTTCGGACCGCCAGCGGACCCGGATGTTTGCGACCTACAGCCTGACGGGTGCGCTGGCGGCCGCCTGCGGCGCGCTCGCCGCCGGCAGTCCGGACCTGCTGGTAACGCTCGGCTGGACGCGGCTCGCCGCGCTGCAGGCGATGTTCGTGCTCTACGCAGTGCTGGGAGTCGCCGGTGGCCTGCTGTACCTGGGCATTCCGATGGGCACCGCTGCCGCCGCCAGCCACACCCCACCCGCGCCACTCGGGCCGTCGCGCCGCATCGTCTGGCGGCTCGCGGCACTCTTCAGTGTCGATGCCTTTGCCGGCGGGTTCGCCGTGCAGGCGCTGGTGGCGCTGTGGCTGTTCCAGCGCTTCGACCTGTCGCTGGCGGCCGCCGCGGTGTTCTTCTTCTGGGCCGGGCTGCTGACCGCCGGCTCGTACCCGGTCGCGGCCTGGCTCGCCGGCCGCATCGGACTGATCAACACGATGGTGTTCACCCACATTCCCGCGAGCCTGTGCCTGATCCTCGCGGCCCTCGCGCCGACGCTCGAATTCGCCCTCGCGCTGTTACTCATGCGCGCGGCCCTGACGCAGATGGACGTACCGGCGCGATCCTCCTACGTGATGGCGGTGGTAACCCCACCCGAGCGGGCTGCCGCGGCCAGCATCACCTCGGTGCCGCGCAGCCTGGCCGCCGCCCTCAGTCCTGCGCTCGCCGGTGCAATGTTCGCCGCCGGCCACCTGGCGTGGCCATTCGTGATCTGTGGCGTGCTGAAGATCGGCTACGACCTGGCGCTGCTGTGGAGCTTTCGGCAGCTGAAGCCGCCGGAGGAGCGGGTCACGACGTCATTTTGACCAGTTTGACCAGTCCGTGTACGTTGAGCTGATGTCTGCCAAACTAAAGGTCTGGCAACTACACGAACCGAAGGCCCGGTTCAGCGAGGTTTTTCGCCGCGTCCGCTCGGGCCTGCCGGTTTCGCTGGTCGAGCTGCTGCGCTCGGCGCCAACCGGTGGTCGACCGCTGGACCTCAGCCGCAAGCGCGATACGAGTCGGACGCTGCGATTGTAGGAGGCCGCCGCGGCCTTCGGCTCGATACCAACGTCGTTTCAGAATTGATGAAGGTGCGCCCCAATCGCCACGTGGTGGCATGGGTCGAGGCGCTCGCCAAACGGCTTCGACGGACACTTCCCACCATCGACGCCCAGCTCGCTGCCACGGCACTCCATCACGGATTGACATTTGCAACCCGCAACATCGCGGATTTCCGCGCCACGGGAGTTTCGGTCTTCAATCCGTGGAGTGATTGATTGGTCGGAGCGCCGGGATTTGAACCCGGGACCCCTTGCACCCCATGCAAGTGCGCTACCAGACTGCGCCACGCTCCGACGCCGGCATCATAGCTGATCGAAGCCCCGCGGCGCGATCAGCGACGCAGCAGGCGCAGCAGCTCCTCGAGCTCGGCGCGCAGCTGCCGGACCACCTGGCGGCTCTGCGAGTTGTCCTCGCGGGCCTCATCCCCCTCGAGACGGTTGCGTGCCCCGCCGATCGTGAAGCCCTCGTCGTAGAGCAGGCCACGAATCTGGCGGATCGTGATGACATCCTGGCGCTGGTAGTAGCGCCGGTTGCCGCGCCGCTTGACGGGCTTCAGCTGCGGGAACTCCTGCTCCCAGTAGCGCAGCACATGCGGCTTGACCCCGCACAGATCGCTGACTTCGCCGATCGTGAAATAGCGCTTGGCCGGGATCGCCGGCAGGTCCTTGTTGTTACCGGCTTCCAGCATAGACCTCAACCCGCGCCTTCAGCTTCTGGCCAGGACGGAACGTCACGACGCGCCGCGCGGAAATCGGGATCTCCTCGCCAGTCTTCGGGTTGCGACCCGGGCGCTGGTTCTTGTCGCGCAGGTCGAAGTTGCCGAAGCCCGACAACTTCACCTGCCCGCCGGAGGCGAGCGCAGCCCGGATCTCCTCAAAGAAAAGATCCACGAGCTCACGCGCCTCGCGCTTGTTCAGCCCCAGCTGGTTGAACAGCGCCTCGGCGACTTCAGCCTTGGTCAGTGCCATTCGCTATTCCCGGATCCCCGCCCTCAGGTCACCCTTGACGCGCGCGACGACCGCAGCAATGACGGCATCGGCTTCCCCGTCCGTAAGGGTGCGAGAAGTTTCCTGTAAAATCAACCCTAAAGCGATGCTTTTTCTACCGGGTTCTATCCCCGCGCCCCGGTACACGTCGAATATGTATAACTGATGCAGCAGGCCTTTGGCAGCCAAATTAACACTTAATCGAATATCGTCGAAGGATGTCGCCTCATCGACGACGATCGCCAGATCGCGCCGTATCGCTGGAAACCTGGAAATATCTTTAGATACAGGGACTTCAGATACAAAGCTAAGGTGAACGTCCAATTCGAACAGCCAGGGAGGCTCCTTCAGTTCGATTTTTCCAGAAATCTCGGGATGCAGCTGGCCGAGCCATCCCAGGCAGGTTTCACCGTCCATGACCCGGGCACTGCGCCCTGGATGCAGCGTGTCCCGGGTCCCTGCTACAAAGCGCAAGCGCTCCGCCCGCCCGGTCAGTGCCAGCAGGGCCTCGACGTCCGCCTTCAGGTCATAGAAGTCGACCAGGCGCTTCTCGCTGCCCCACTGCTCCGGCAGCAGCGGGCCGGTGATCACCCCGGCGATCACCGCCGACTCGCGCAGCTCCCCGCCGTCCACCTCGAAGCGCGTCCCGATCTCGCACAACCGCACCCGCTCCTGCTGCCGGCGCAGATTGCGGCGCAGGGACTCGATCAGTCCCGGCCACAGCGACACGCGCATTTCGCCGAGATCCGCGGCGATCGGGTTGGCGAGCGGCAGGGTCCCGGCGCGCGGGAACAGCAGCCGCTGCAGGCCGGCATCCACGAAGCCGTAGTTGACCGCCTCCTGGTAACCACGGTCCGCGAGCAGCAGCAACAGTCGCTCGCGGGCGACTGACTGCTCGCTCGCGGCCTGCGGCAGCTGCGGCATCGTCGCGTGCTGCGCCGGGATCTCGTCGTAGCCGTAGACCCGCGCGATCTCCTCGATCAGGTCCGCCTCGATCGTGATGTCGAAGCGGTGACTCGGCGGGATCACGCCGAGCACATCGCCGGCGCCGGCGACCTGCATGCCGAGGCGACGCAGGATGTCCTCGATCTCGGCGCGCGGGATCTGCAGGCCGAGCAGTGCTTTCGCGCGCTCGGGCCGCAGCGTCACCCCGGGCCGGCGTGGCAAGGCGGACTCCTCCTGCACCAGCACTGCCGGCCCCGGCCGCCCGCCCGCGATCTCCAGCAGCAGGCCGGTGACCCTCTCGAGCGCACGTTCCTGCAGGCGCGGATCGACGCCGCGCTCGAAGCGCTGCGAGGCATCGCTCGCGAGCCCGTAGCGCCGCGGCCGCCCGGCGATCGCCTCGGGCGCGAAATAGGCCAC
>SCUD01000175.1 GCA_004297335.1 Gammaproteobacteria bacterium | reverse complement strand
GCCGGATTGCTGTCGGTACAACCGGGCAGCGCTGTTGCAGTCGAAACGCGCGCGCCGCCGCAGCGGTCCGAAGTCGCGGCAACGCAGGCGGGCGGTCGACTCAGCACGGCGGCACTGGCCAGCGTGATCGGCCAGATCCGCCCGACGGTGTTGCGCATCGAGGCCGAAGAGCTGTTCCGCGAGGGCGCGTTCCGGTTGCGCGGCGGGCAGCTCGGCGCGCAGCCGATGAGCGGGTTCGGGGCGGGCTGGGGCGGCGATGGGCAGCTCTTCTGGCACGGCGGCGCGGTCGGCGCAACACTCGAATTGCTCTTGGAAGTACCGCACGACGGTGCCTGGGTCGTCGAAATTGACCTCACGCGGGCGCCGGACTATGGTCAACTGGCTTTCGAGGTCGACCAGCACCGCGTGACCGCGCCGTTCGATGGCTACGCGCCTGGCGTCGTCGGACCGGTGACCGTCACGCTTGGTACGTTCGCGATGCGGGCGGGACGGCGACCGGTGAGTCTGATGATCACCAGCCGCAACCCGGCCTCGACCGGGTTCCTGGTCGGCGTCGATCGAATCCTGCTGAAACCATCGGGGGAGTGACATGAGAATCGTACAAGTCGGTACCGTGGCGCTGGGCGGATTGCTGGCCGTAGCGGCGGGCGCGGAAGAGAAGATGTTCGAGCCGCCCATGCATGCCGGCCATCGCGTCGACATCTGCCGTGTCTGGGGCAGCGAATGCGGCCAGCCCGCAGCGGATGAGTTCTGCCGGTTGCAGGGTTTCGAGCGCGCCGACTTCTTCAGCATCGATCAGGACATCGGCGCTGCGACGCCGACCAGGACGCTGGTGGACGGAAAGGTCTGCGACCAGGGTTTCTGCGACGGCTTCGGAGCGATCAGCTGCACGCGGTCCGGCGCGGTGCCGCAGAGCAGCACGACGCCGGCGGCGCCGCAGCCCCGGCCGGGGCGGCTGAAGTTGCCCGGCTTGTCCAGCTCGCCGCCGACTTCGCCACAGCAGCAACCAGCCCAGCCACCGCCGCCAGCGGAGCCGCCTGGCGAAGAACCGCCGCCGCCGTCGCTGCCTCCACCGCAGCCGGCCGGCCCGCCCTGGACGCCGAAAGATGTGAAGGATTCGCGCATCGACGTGCAGGGCCAGTACGCGCTGTTCCGCCTGCTGAAGGGGGATCCCGCGCAGCGCATCGACGCCTCGAACATCCTGAGCGCCATCAAGGCAGGCGCGCTGAAGGGCATCTACCAGGAGGACCAGCAGGTGCCCGCGATGCGGGCGACCGAACTGGGCCAGTGGTGGGGACAGATCCTGCCGAAGGGCGTCGATGGCGTGTGCATGACCGAGCCCGCGGGCAAGCCGCCGATCATCGCCATGCGCCGTGGCACGCCGCCAGACAAGACAGCTTATGACGCGGCGCTGGTCACCGCGTGGCAGCAGTGTGGCATCGCGCCGATCTGGCCGGTACGGCCGTACGACCCGTCGGCGACTCCCGGCGATCCGCCGGGCACCAGTGGTCTCATCAAGTGCAACAGCCCGGAGGACAAGATCCGGTTGCTTGCGCATTGCGAGCACACGAAGAAATACAACATGATCGGCTGTGATATCGCTGGCGAGCACGGGTCGGTCGAGCTCTATGGCGCCCTATTCACCGACTATGAGGAGTGCGCTGAGCGCGTCGACCTGATCCTGGACAGCTGCAAGGAGGAAGTCACGAAGATTTGCGGTAAGTAACCTTGGGACTGTGAAGATCGACTGAAATCTATTGACGTAGAAATCAACCATCTATACGATTGTTGATGATGCGGAAATCAACTGCCGGGCTTACAGCTCTGTTATCCGAGCTTGTTGCGCGGGCACGCGAGCGGGGCTGGTCAGATGCCGAGTGGTCCCGCCGCTCCGGCGTGCCGAAAGAAACACTGTCCCGCCTGAAGGCGCGCAGGAGCTGTGAATTCGCCACGCTTGAATCGCTGGCGTCGGCCACCGGTGGCGCTCTCGCAGTTCGCGATCGCGAGACGCGCTACAGCCCGGACGGCCTGATGCCGGCCACGATCGATCGAACTTTCGAGGCGCGGCTGGCGGACCTGGTGGCGGGAGGATCGACGAGCCCGGAGGAGTGGCGTCCCTTGGGTCCACCATTCTTCCTGGCCGGGCTCGCCGTGATGCTCGCGAGCGTCAGCGGATTCGATCGCCAGCGGCTGCTCGAGCTCGCGGAAACGCTGCATCCCGGCTCGACTGAACCGCGCGTCTTTTCGCTGTGGCTACAACGGACGCCGCTGCCGCCATCCCGCTTCCTGCCCTTCGTCTCGGCAGCATTCGACCGTGCCGCCTGAATTTCCTGCACACGCTGGCTACGTCGCTGCCTTTCGCGAGATCGCGGCCCGCGTAGCAGCCTCTCTTGCACAGTTGCCGCCGGCAGCGCTGCCCATTCAGATGTACGTCGCCGGCGGTGCGGCCCTGCACTTCCACACCGGGGGACGCGTCTCGGCGGACGTCGACGCAGCATTCTCGCGACTCATTGCGTTGCCCGACGGACTCGACATTGCCTGGCGCGACGACGACGGCTCGGCCCGCCTGCTCTATTTCGACCGGCAGTACAACGATACCTTCGGCCTGATACACGAGGACGCGTACGAGGATTCAATCGCGCTGGCGCTCGCAGGCATTGACCCACGCGTCCTTGACGTGCGCATCCTCACGCCGCTCGATCTCGCAGTCAGTAAACTGGGGCGATACTCTGCGCAGGATCGCGCCGATATCGCCACCCTCGCGGAGCGTGGACTCCTGGACCCGGTGGCGCTGGAGAACAGGGCTCTGGAGGCGATTGGCAACTACGTCGGTGACACGCGCAGGCTGCGGGGCAATATGACCGATGCAGTGAAGCTGGTGGCCAACCGGACACGGCGGTCAGCTGCCGGTCAGGATCCCCGCCATCTGCAGTGACTCGATCCTCCCGGCGCTGAAGCCAGCCTTGCGCAAGATCTCCTGCGTATGATCACCGCGTGCGCGAGAAACGGCAGAGAGCGGCTCGACCGTTACTTGACGATATTGGAGTCAACGTTCCATTCGACGCCGGACTTCACCATCTGCCCGTCGGACCGGTAGCCGAAGAACTCCGCCTTCATGAGCGGAAACAGGAACTCGAGTTGGATCTGGGGCACGGCCTTGTCAGGCGCATCGATCGCAAACTTCGTTACGGTGACACCGGACAGCAGGATCCGGTACAGCAGGCGCCCGTCGGTGCCCACTTGGTCGATGGCGGCCGTGGAGAAGACCTGTCCCTTGGCGGCGTAACGCAGGAACTCCGTGGACCAGACGCCGCTGGGGAGAGCGAGCTTGAGCCTGTTGGAACGGGGCCGGCCCGCGCGATCATCACCTTCAGCACCGACCGAAACCGGCGCCTCGACAGACCAATCAACGTCCACGACGCGGATCCAGCCCTTGTGGTTGACCTCCGCCGCGTCCCCGGTCACGCCGGGCACCTGCAGGAAGGTGTCCGCGGCCGCCAGCGCGGGTACCGTGGCAAGGCAGACCGAGACGATCCGGACCAGCAGGGATTGATTCAGCATGGCTCGACGCTCCTGCCGCCCTGGGCCGGGCGGTTGTTGTTGTGCCCGATGCTACCGCAAAAAAGGCCCGGGAGTTTCCTCCCGGGCCTTCCTGTACGAACCGTAGGGTCCGGTGACCTTACATGCCCATGTCGCCCATGCCACCCATTCCGCCCATGCCACCGCCACCGCCGTGTGCATGCTCGGCCTCTTCCTTCGGGGCCTCGGCAATCATCACTTCGGTCGTCAGCAGCAGGCCGGCAACGGAGGCCGCGTTCTGCAGCGCGAGGCGCGTGACCTTCGTGGGATCCAGGATACCCATGTCGATCATGTCGCCGTAACCGCCGGTCGCGGCGTTGTAGCCGTAGCTGCCCTTGCCCTCGCGGACCTTGGCCAGCACGACCGAACCGTCCTCACCAGCGTTCTGCACGATCAGGCGCAGCGGCTCCTCGATCGCGCGGGCCAGGATGCGGATGCCGACGTTCTGGTCCTCGTTGATGCCCGTGAGCTTCTCGATCGACTTCTGCACCCGGACCAGCGCAACGCCACCACCCGGCACCACGCCTTCCTCGACGGCAGCACGGGTCGCGTGCAGCGCGTCCTCGACGCGGGCCTTCTTCTCCTTCATCTCGACCTCGGTGGCCGCACCGACCTTGATCACGGCGACGCCGCCGGAGAGCTTCGCAACGCGCTCCTGCAGCTTCTCCTTGTCGTAGTCGGAGGTGGCCTCCTCGATCTGGCGACGGATCTGCTCGATCCGGCCCTTGATCTCGGACGGCTTGCCGGCACCGTCGATGATCGTCGTGTTTTCCTTCTCGGCGACGATCTTCTTGGCCCGGCCGAGGTCGTTCAGCGTGGCCTTTTCGAGCGACAGGCCGACCTCATCGGAGATCACCGTGCCGCCGGTCAGGATGCCGATATCCTGCAGCATGGCCTTGCGGCGGTCGCCGAAGCCCGGGGCCTTGACGGCACAGACCTTGACGATGCCACGGATCGTGTTGACGACCAGGGTCGCCAGCGCCTCGCCCTCGACGTCCTCGGCGACCACCAGCAGCGGCTTGCCCGCCTTGGCGATGCCCTCGAGCAGCGGCAGCATCTCGCGGATGTTCGAGATCTTCTTGTCGTACAGCAGGATGTACGGATTCTCGAGCTCGTTGGTCTGGTTCTGCGCGTTGTTGATGAAATACGGCGACAGGTAGCCGCGGTCGAACTGCATGCCCTCGACGACGTCGAGCTCGTTCTGCAGGCCCGAGCCTTCCTCGACCGTGATCACGCCTTCCTTGCCGACCTTTTCCATCGCGTCGGCAATGGTCCTGCCGATGCTCTCGTCGCTGTTCGCCGAGATCGTGCCGACCTGGGCGATCGCCTTCGAGTCCTTGCAGGGCTTCGACAGCTTCTTCAGGTCCTCGACCGCGGTCGCGACCGCAAGATCGATGCCGCGCTTGACGTCCATCGGGTTGATGCCCGAGGCGACGGCCTTCATGCCCTCGCGGATGATCGCCTGCGCCAGCACGGTCGCGGTGGTCGTGCCGTCACCGGCCTCGTCGGAGGTCGCCGAGGCGACTTCCTTGACCATCTGCGCGCCCATGTTCTCGAACTTGTCCTTGAGCTCGATTTCCTTCGCGACCGACACGCCGTCCTTGGTCACGGTCGGGGCGCCGAAGCTCTTCTCGAGCACGGCATTGCGGCCCTTCGGGCCGAGCGTCGCCTTCACGGCGTTGGCGAGCAGGTTGACGCCGCGCACCATCCGGGTACGCGCGTCGTCGCTGAAACGGACTTCCTTGGCAGCCATGGATATTTAACCTCTTACTTTTCGATGATGGCCATGATGTCTTCCTCGCGCATCACGAGGAGCTCATCGCCATCCATCTTGACTTCGGTGCCGCTGTACTTGCCGAACAGGATCTTGTCGCCGACCTTGACGTCGAGCGGACGGACTTCCCCGTTCTCCAGAATCTTGCCCTTGCCTACGGCAACGACCTTGCCGCGGATCGGCTTCTCAGCTGCGGTGTCGGGGATCACAATGCCGCCGGGCGACTTGCGCTCCTCGTCTTCGCGCTTGACGATCACACGATCATGAAGCGGACGGATCTTCATGGGACATCACTCCTTGGATAATCAATTCGATTTCTGTTTTGCCCGAGGGCTGACGAGCGCTGTTAGCACTCTCCCCGGTCGGCTGCTAATGATAGGGCCTGGCGGGCCGTTTTCAAGCACAAACTGCATCGGCGCCGGTCTGCTACAGTAACCACATGAAAGATAAGGTAATTGTTGTGCTCAGCAGCTGCCCGGACGACGCCACGGCCGAGCGCCTGGCCGAGATCCTGCTCACGGAACGGCTCGCAGCCTGCGTCAACTGGCTGCCGGGGGCCCGCTCGGCCTACTGGTGGCAGGGGCGGATCCAGCAGGACGCCGAGACCCTGCTGATCGCCAAGACAACTCCCGAGCGACTCGCTACCCTCACCGCCCGGCTGGCGGAACTGCACCCCTATGAGCTTCCGGAGGTGCTGGCAGTCGAGGCCGTGGGCGGCTCGGAACGCTTTCTGCAATGGGTAAGTCAGACGCTGCAGCAATGACCAGACTACGGATCCTTTCGGCCGGGCTCCTGCTCCTGTGGGTGGCGGTGACCAGCGCCCAGGGCCTGCTGGGCCCGGTCACCCAGGAGCAGAGCTTCCTGCCGGTGGACGAAGCCTTCGTGTTCCAGGCTTATGCCAGCGGTACCGGCCAGGTCATGCTGGACTGGCAGATCGCGCCCGGCTACTACCTGTACCGGCATCGCATCTCGGCCCGCAGCCTGACGCCCGCGGTCGTGCTCGATGAGCCGCAGCTGCCGGCGGGCCTGGCAAAGACCGACGAGTTCTTCGGCGATGTCGAGGTGTACTACGAGTCGCTGCTGGCAACCGCAGCGGTGCGGCGGGCGGAAGGTCCGGCGGCGTTCGATATCGAGGTCGGCTACCAGGGTTGCGCCGACGCCGGGCTGTGCTACCCGCCGGTCAAGAAGACCGTGCGCATCGAGCTGCCGCCACCCAGCCCGGAACCGGCCCCCGCCTCGACCACCTCGGTCGCCGAACAGGATCGTCTCGTCGGCCTGATCGCCGGCGGCAGCCTGGCGCTCGTGCTCGCGAGCTTCTTCGGCTTTGGCCTGCTGCTGGCCTTCACGCCCTGCGTGCTGCCGATGATCCCGATCCTGTCGGGCATCATCGCCGGACAGGGCGCCGAGGCCACGCCGCGGCGTTCGTTCCTGCTGTCCCTCGCCTATGTGCTCGGCATGGCGCTGACCTACACGGTTGCCGGGGCCGCCTTCGCGGCGGCCGGCCAGCCGGCCCAGGCGTTCTTCCAGCAGCCGTGGATCATCATCAGCTTTGCGTTGCTGTTCGTCGTGCTCGCGCTCGCGATGTTCGGGCTGTTCGACCTGCGGGTGCCGGCGGCCATCGAGACGCGGCTGGCCGCGTGGTCCGGCCGCCAGCGCAGGGGCAGCTATACCGGTACGGCGCTGATCGGGGCGGCATCGGCACTGGTCGTCACCGCCTGCGTCGCGCCTCCGCTCGTCGCGGCACTCGCGGTGATCAGCCAGACCGGCAGCACGCTGAGGGGCGCGCTCGCACTGTTTGCGATGTCGCTCGGCATGGGCGCGCCGCTGCTGCTGGTCGGCGTCGCCGGCGGGCGCCTGCTGCCGCGCGCCGGCCCGTGGATGGTGACGATCAAGGCCCTGTTCGGCGTGATGTTCCTCGCGGTCGCCGTGTGGATGCTGGAACGAATCATGTCCGGGCCGGTCACGCTCGCCCTGTGGGCGACGCTCGCGCTGATCGCCGGTTACTACTTCGGCTTCAGCCGCGGTCGCGCCAAGGGCGCTGCCGATCACCTGGCACGTGGTGCAGGGCTCGTCATCATCGCCTGGGGCTGCGTGATGCTGGTCGGTGCGGCCGCGGGCGGCAGTGATCCGCTGCGTCCGCTGCGCGGCAGCCGGCTCGCCGGCGGCGCCGTTGAGGAGGCCCTGCCCTTCCTCAAGGTCGCCTCGGTCGCGGACCTGGACCGGGAACTGGCTGCGGCACGCGCCGCCGGCCGGCCGGTCATGCTCGACTTCTATGCCGACTGGTGCGTGTCCTGCAAGGAAATGGAAAAGTACACCTTCGCCGATGCCGGAGTGCGGCAGGACCTCGCCTCCTTCGTGCTGCTCAAGGCCGACGTCACCGCCAACGGCCCGGATGACCAGGCCCTGCTGCAGCGCCTCGGTGTATTCGGGCCGCCGACCACGGCGTTCTACGGCAGTCACGGGCGTGAGTGCCGGAACTTCCGCCTGGTTGGCTTCGTAACCGCCACGGACTTCCGTGCGCACCTCAGGCGCTTCGCCCGCGAGTGCCGGACGTGAGGAATCGCGTCGGGCTGGCGGCCCTGGTGATGCTCACCGTCACCGCCGGCCTCGGCACCTTCCTGGCCACCCGGCTGTCGCGGGAACCGGAACCGCGGCCACTCACGGCACCCGACACCGTGATCCCGGAGCGTCGCCCCGATGTGACGCTCGCCGATGTCCGGGGCCAACCGCGGTCCCTGTCGCACTGGGATGGACGCGCTCTGATCATCAACTTCTGGGCGACCTGGTGCGCACCCTGCCGCCGCGAGATCCCGATGCTCAACGGTCTGGCGCAGGAGTTCGGTCCCCAGGGCTTCGAGGTCATCGGCATCGCCGTGGATTTTCGCGAGGACGTGCTCGAGTACCTGCAGCACATGCCGCTCGCCTACGAGACCCTGATCGGCGAACAGGAAGGCATGGACGCCGCCCGGGCCTTCGGGGTCGGCAGCGTCGTGCTCCCTTTTACGGTATTCACCGACCGCACTGGCCGCATCGTCACGCTGCACCTCGGGGAGTTGCACCGGCCGCAGGCCGAGGTCATCCTTGGAACGATCCGGCGCATCGATGCCGGGGAATTGCTGATGCCGGCCGGCCGCAGTCGGATCGAACAGGACTTGGCCCTGATCCGCGCCAGCAGTGGCTGAGGCCAGTTAGCCGCCGTTAGCCGCCAGATCCCTGCCAGATCTGGACAAACTCCCGCCAGTCCGGTTGAATGAGCGCCGGCCTCGGGCAGGGGCGGACGGGAACCGGACAGGCATGCGGCGAATTCTGCTGATCAACGGGCCCAATCTCAACCTGCTGGGCAGCCGGGAGCCGGGCATCTACGGCCAGGCGACCCTGGCCGAGATCGAGCAGCGGCTTGGCGATCTCGCCAGGACCCAGGGCGCGGACTTGGTCACCTTCCAGAGCAACGCGGAGCACGAACTCGTCGAGCGCGTACAGGCACTCGCGCAGGATCCGGTCGACTGCGTGATCCTGAATCCCGGCGCCTTCACCCATACCAGCGTCGCCCTGCGGGACGCCCTCCTCGCCGTCGCCGTCCCGTTCATCGAGGTACACCTGTCGAACGTGCATGCGCGCGAGGCGTTCCGCCACCACTCCTATTTTTCCGACATTGCCGCGGGCTGCATCACCGGCCTCGGGCCGGTGGGCTACGAACTGGCGCTCACCGCCGCGCTGCGACGCCCCGGTCCGCTTCCCAAGGGAGACTGAATGGACATCCGCAAGATCAAGAAACTGATCGAACTGCTGGAGGAATCGGACCTCGCCGAGCTCGAGATCTCAGAGGGCGAGGAATCCGTGCGCATCGCCCGCTATCCGCAGGCTGCCGCTCCGACGGTCCCGGTCGCAGCGGCCCCGCTGCAGGTGACGGCTGTCCCAGCCGCGCCGGCAGCAGCCGCAGCCGTTGCAGCGCCACCGGCCCGCGATGAAAACCTGGTCACGGCGCCGATGGTCGGGACCTTCTATGCCTCGGCCGCGCCGGGGGCGAAGCCCTTCGTCGAAGTCGGCCAGGAGGTGCGCGAGGGCCAGGTACTGTGCATCATCGAGGCGATGAAGATGATGAACCAGATCGAGAGCGAGCGCGCGGGCCGCGTCGTCGCGGTGCTCGCCCGCAACGGCGAGCCCGTGGAGTTCGGCCAGCCGCTGTTCGCGCTCGGATAGGCCGATGCTGGACAAGGTCGTCATCGCCAACCGTGGCGAGATCGCGCTGCGCATCCTGCGCGCCTGCCGCGAGCTCGGCATCAAGACCGTCGCTGTGCACTCGACGGCGGACCAGAATCTCAAGCACGTGCTGCTCGCCGACGAGACCGTCTGCATCGGTCCGCCCCAGTCGCGGGACAGCTACCTCAACATGCCGGCGATCATCAGTGCCGCCGAGGTCACCGACGCGGTCGGCATCCATCCCGGCTACGGCTTCCTGTCCGAGAATGCCGACTTCGCCGAGCGCGTCGAGAACAGCGGTTTCGTGTTCATCGGCCCGAAGAGCGAGACCATCCGCCAGATGGGCGACAAGGTCTCGGCGATCCGGATCATGAAGCAGCACGGCATCACCTGCGTGCCCGGCTCCGACGGGTCGCTGCCCGAGGATACTGACGAATGCTTCCGGCTGGCGCGCGCGATCGGCTACCCGGTGATCATCAAGGCCTCCGGCGGCGGCGGCGGGCGCGGGATGCGCGTCGTGCATACGGACGCAACCCTGGTCAACGCCATCAACGTCGCCCGGACCGAGGCCCAGGCGGCGTTCGGCAACGATACCGTCTACATGGAGAAGTACCTCGAGAAGCCTCGGCACATCGAGTTCCAGATCATCGCCGACGACCACGGCAACGTGGTCTGCCTCGGCGAGCGCGACTGTTCGCTGCAGCGCCGCCGGCAGAAGGTCATCGAGGAAGCCCCGGCCCCCGGCATCACGCCGCAACAACGCGAGCGGATGAGCGAGCGCCTCGCCGCGGCCCTCGCCGCGGTCGGCTATCGCAGTGCGGGCACGATCGAGTTCCTGTACGAGCGCGGTGAGTTCTACTTCATCGAAATGAACACCCGGGTGCAGGTCGAGCATCCGGTGACCGAGCTGATCACCGGCGTCGATATCGTCAAGCTGCAGCTCACGATCGCGGCCGGCGAGCCGCTGCCGTTCCGGCAGCAGGACATCGTGCTGCGCGGCCATGCAATCGAGTGCCGGATCAATGCCGAGGATCCGAAGACCTTCATGCCCTCGCCGGGCAACGTGCGCCTGTGGCACGCTCCCGGTGGACCGGGAATTCGCGTGGACAGCCACCTCTATTCCGGCTACGCGGTACCGCCGCACTACGACTCGCTCATCGCCAAGCTGATCGCCTGGGGCGAGAGTCGCGAGACGGCCATCGCGCGCATGCGCAACGCGCTCGCCGAGATGGTCATCGAGGGCATCCGCACCAACGTGCCGCTGCATCAGGAGATTTTCGGCCACGCCGCCTTCCACCAGGGTGGCCTCGATATCCACTACCTGGAACGGCGCCTGGGCCTCAAGTGAGAGGCGCGTCCGGGTCGCGCCGATGCCGTTCCACGAACTCGTGATCGAACTCGGAGCCACGGAATGCGCCGCGGCGGAAGCGGCGTGCTTCGCGGCCGGGGCATTCTCGGTCACGCTGACGGATGCTGCCGACGAGCCGCTGCTCGAGCCGCCACCCGGCGCGAACCCGCTGTGGCAGAAACTGCGCCTGACCGCGCTGTTTCCGGCCACTGCCGTGCCGGAACGGCTGGCCGGAGAGGTCGCCGCGGCACTCGGGCTGGACCCCGGCAAGGTCCGGTCGCAGCCCGTCGCCGACCGCGCCTGGGAACGCGAGTGGCTGCGGGACTTCCGTCCGATGCGCTTCGGACGAAGGCTCTGGGTCTGCCCGGGCGGACAACCGGCCGGGGATCCCGAGGCGGTCGTACTCGAACTCGATCCAGGGCTCGCCTTCGGTACCGGTACCCACGCGACCACGGCGTTGTGCCTCGAATGGCTGGACCGAACGGCACTCAGCGGGCAGCGGCTGCTCGACTACGGTTGCGGCTCCGGCATCCTGGCGCTGGCGGCGCTCCGGCTCGGCGCCGCCGAGGCCTGGGCCTTCGACATCGATCCGCAGGCGCTGCTTGCGACCAGCGACAACGCCGAACGCAATGGGCTGCGGGATCGACTGCGAATCGCCGTCGATGCCGGTGATCTGCCCGGCGGTTTCGACCTCGCCGTCGCCAACATCCTGGCCGGCCCGTTGATTGAGCTCGCACCCGTGCTGGCCGGACAGTGCCGGCCAGGCGCAGCGCTGCTGCTCGCCGGGCTGCTCGACGACCAGGCCGCGGAGGTGGCGGTTGCCTACCGTCCGTGGTTTGATATCGTTCGGGAAGGGGGACGCGAGGGCTGGACGGTCCTCGCCGGATGCAGGCACCGGAACTAATTTTGTACACACAGTGCCCTGAATGTGCGACGGTCTTTCGGGTCACGGCGGAGGCGCTGCGCGTTGCGCATGGCCAGGTCCGCTGCGGGGTCTGTGCCACGACCTTCGATTCCCTCGAGCGCCTCAGCGAGCAGCCGTTTCACGCGGTGCCGGAACCCGAGCCGCCGGTGACGGAGGACACCATCACGGTCGAGGAACTGCCCGGCACCGAGGTCATTGAACTCTCGACGCCGGGCGAACTGCCGCCAGCACCGTCGCCGGGTACGGCCGCGATCCTGCGCTTCCGGGCCGAGAACCAGGAGGATCCGGCAACTGGCGACGATGCGGATCTCACCACCGACAGTGAGGAGCACTGGATCGAAACCGCCGATCCGGGTGACATCGCGGCGGCGCTGCGGGCCGGCGACCCTGAGCTGGAGCCGTCCCCGGAATTCCAGGAGGCTGATCGCGACCCCACGGACGAGTATCCGATGGTGGTGATCGAGGAACCGGGGTTCGAGGTCGAAGACACGGCCGGGGAAGCTCCCGTGGCGGAGCCCGTCGCCGCAGACCTTGCGCCAGTTGCGCCGGACGGTCCTGCTGAGCTGCCAGCGTACATCCTGATTCCGGAGGAGATGCGGCGCGGACTGGCTGACGAGGCGGCGGCGGCCGCGGCTGCGGACGCGGCGCGCGCCTTCGAGCTGGAACCGGCCCCGGGCGAGCAATCGCGCCGTTGGCCGTGGGCGATCGCCGGTGTCCTGCTGCTGTTCCTGCTGGCAGCCCAGGTCATCCACAGCCGGCGCGACGCGCTGCTGCTCCAGCCCAGCGTCGGGCCGTTGCTCGCGCGGACCTATGCGCTGCTGGGCTGGCCGCTGGCCGCGCCGGTGGATCTCGCCGCCTATGAGCTGCGCCAATGGGGCGCGACTTCCGACACCCGCCAGCCCGGCCGGCTGCTGCTGCGTGCCAGCATCGTCAATCGTGCAACCCATGCCCAGCCCTATCCGCTGTTGCGCCTGACCCTGCAGGACCGGTTTGGCGGTGTCATCGGCGCCCGCGAGATCGAGCCGGCCGATTATCTGCCCGGGGCCGCGGCCGCCAGCCTGATCGCCCCCGGGCAACGCGCCGACGCCGAGGTCACGATCGTCGACCCCGGCAGCGACGCCGTCGGCTTCGAGATCGATGTCTGCCTGCAGTCGGCGGACGGCCTGCGCTGCGCCGGCGATACCCGTCCACCGCTTTCATGAGGATCGGTCCCTACACCCTGGCGGCGCCGGTGGTACTGGCGCCGATGGCCGGCATCACCGACCCGCCGTTCCGCTCGCTGTGCAGGAACTTCGGCGCAGCGCTGGCGGTCGCCGAGATGGTCACGGCCGACGTGCGGCTCTGGAATACGCCGAAGTCGCGACGCCGGCTCGATCTGGAAGGCGAACCGGAACCGCGCGTCGTCCAGATCCTCGGTGGCGACCCGCTGCTGATGGCCGAGGCGGCCCGGCGCTGCGCCGGGCTCGGCGCCCAGGTCATTGATATCAATCTCGGGTGCCCGGCACGCAAAGTATGCAGAAACGCCGCTGGCTCGGCCCTGCTGCGCGACCTGCCGCTGGTCCGGGCCATCATCAGCGCCGTCGTTGCCGCGGCCGGCGTGCCGGTCACTGTCAAGATGCGCACCGGCTGGGATGCGGCCCACCGCAACGCCGTTACCGTCGCCCGCATCGCCGAGGAGCATGGCATCGCCGCGCTCGCTGTCCATGGCCGGACCCGCGCGGACGGCTTCAGCGGAACCGTCGATTACGCGACCATCGCCGCCGTCCGGCGCGCGGTCAGCATCCCGGTCATCGCCAATGGCGACATCGACTCGCCGGCCCGGGCTCGGCTGGTGCTCGACCAGACCGGCGCGGATGCGGTGATGATCGGCCGCGCCGCGCGTGGCCGACCATGGATCTTCCGCGAGATCCGCGCGATGCTCGCCGGCACGCCAGTGCCGGCACTCGCGGCAGCCGAAGTCCGTGATATCATCAGCACGCATCTCGCGGCCCTGTACTCGTTTTACGGCGAAGCTATCGGTGTTCGCGTGGCGCGCAAGCATCTCGGCTGGTATTGGCGGCAGTTCCCGACAGCGGGACCATTGCCGGCCGGGTTGCTGACGACCGGCAGCGCCGATGGCCAGCTTGCGCTCGCGGCTGCGCTCCTTGCGGACCGCATCGCGGCGGTGGACCGGGCGGCCTGACCGGAACGGGGAGTTGAGTCGGACGACAGGCGGGGATACACAGTTCATGAGCGCAAGAACCAGGGCGCGGGCAACGCGCCGCCCGGGAATCTCCCGCCCCCTCAACGGGCACGCCCACCAGGTCCCGCTGCGCGATCATACCGAGCAGGCGCTTGGCGCCTATTTCGAGAGCCTCAACGGCCACCGGCCGGGCCGCCTGTACGAACTCGTGATGCAGGAGGTCGAGCTGCCGCTGTTCCGCACCGTCATGGACTACGCCGAGGGCAACCAGAGCCGGGCCGCGACGATCCTCGGCATGAATCGGGGCACCTTGCGCAAGAAGCTGCGCGAATACGGGCTCGTCAGCTGACAATGGCGCGACGCGCGCTGATCAGCGTTTCCGACAAGGCCGGCGTAGCCGATTTCGCGCGCGCGCTCGCCGGACTCGGCTTCGAGATCCTGTCGACCGGCGGTACCGCGCGGCTGCTGGCCGCGGCCGGACTGGCCGTGACCGAGGTCGCCGACTACACGGGCTTCCCGGAGATCATGGACGGGCGCGTCAAGACGCTGCACCCGCGCATCCACGGCGCGCTGCTCGCGCGCACGGGGCCGGACGATGCCGTCGCCCGCGCCCATGGCATCGTGCCGATCGAACTGCTGGTCGTGAACCTCTATCCCTTCGCGGCCACGATCGCCCGGGCCGACTGCAGCTACGCGGAAGCGGTCGAGAATATCGACGTCGGCGGGCCGGCGATGCTGCGGGCCGCGGCCAAGAACCACGAGCGCGTCGCCGTGCTGGTCGATCCGGCGGACTACGCGCCGGTTCTCGCCGAACTGCGCGCGGGCCCGGTCAGCGAGGCCACGCGGCGGCGCCTGGCGGCCCGCGCCTTTGCCCATACCGCGGCCTACGACGCGCTGGTCGCCGGCTGGCTGCACCGCCAGCAGGCGGCAACGACCTTCCCGGATACGCTGACCCTCGCGTTCACGAAGCAGCAGGACCTGCGCTACGGCGAGAATCCCCACCAGGCAGCGGCGTTCTATGCGGACCCAAACGCCGGCGGCGCCGGCATCGCCGGCGCGCGGCAGCTGCAGGGCAAGGAACTCTCGTTCAACAACATCGCCGACGCCGATACCGCGCTCGAGTGCGTGCGCCAGTTCGGGCTCCCCGCCTGCGTGATCGTCAAGCACGCGAACCCCTGTGGCGTCGCGGTCGCCGCCAGTCCGCTCGCGGCCTATGAGCGCGCCTGGCAGACCGACCCGACCTCGGCCTTCGGCGGCATCATCGCGCTGAATCGCCCGCTCGATGCGGCCACCGCGCGGATCATCCTCGAACGCCAGTTCGTCGAGGTCCTCGTGGCCCCGGCCGTCGATGAGAGTGCCCTGCCCGTGCTGGCAACGAAGGCAAACGTGCGCGTGCTGGTCACCGGCGATCTCGCCGGGACGGCACCGGCGGCGCCGGAACTGCGCACGGTTGGCGGCGGCCTGCTGGTGCAGTCGCGCGACACCGGCATGGTCACCGCGGCCGGGTTGAAGGTCGTGACCCGGCGTGCGCCCGAGGCCGCGGAGCTCGCCGACCTGCTGTTCACGTGGCAGGTCTGCAAGTTCGTGAAGTCGAACGCGATCGTGCTGGCCCGCGACGGCATGACGATCGGTGTCGGCGCCGGGCAGATGAGCCGCGTGATCTCGACCCGCATCGCGGCGATGAAGGCCGGCGAGGCCGGCCTGCCGGTCGCGGGCAGCGTGATGGCCTCCGATGCGTTCTTCCCCTTCCGCGACGGTCTCGACGCGGCGGCCGAGCTCGGCGTGCGGGCGGTGATCCAGCCCGGCGGTTCGCTGCGCGACGCCGAGGTCATCGCCGCGGCGGACGAGCACGACATCGCGATGGTGTTCACCGGCATGCGGCATTTCCGTCACTGAGACCGGCGGTGAAGGTCCTGGTCATCGGCGGTGGCGGCCGCGAACATGCACTGGCCTGGAAGCTCGCGCAGTCGCCGCGCGTCACCGAAGTACTGGTCGCACCCGGCAATGCCGGCACCGCCGGCGAACCGAAGTGCCGCAATGTGGCGGTCGCGGCCGACGATCTCGAGGGGCTGCTGCGACTGGCGCGCAGCGAGGGCGTCGCGCTCACGGTGGTCGGCCCCGAGGGTCCGCTGGTCGCCGGAGTCGTGGACCGGTTCAGCGCGGCTGGACTGCCGTGCTTCGGCCCGCGCCGCGCCGCTGCCCGGCTCGAGGGCAGCAAGCAGTTCACCAAGGAGTTCCTGGAGCGGCACGGTATCCCGAGCGCGCGCTACCACAGCTTCACGCGCGCGAGCTTCGATCCCGGGCTGATCCGCGCGCAGCGGCCGCCGATCGTCGTCAAGGCCGACGGGCTCGCCGCCGGCAAGGGCGTCGTCATCGCCGCGAGCGCGGATGAGGCGATCGCAGCCGCCGAGGACATGTTCGCCGGCGCCTTTGGCGCGGCCGGGGAGACCGTGGTCATCGAGGAGTTCCTGCGCGGCGAGGAGCTCAGCTTCATCGTGATGGTGGATGGCGAGCACGTACTGCCGCTCGCGACCTCGCAGGACCACAAGCGGCTCGGGGACGGCGACCAGGGCCCCAACACCGGCGGCATGGGCGCGTACTCACCGGCACCGCTGGCGACGCCCGAGCTGCACGAGCGCATCCTCCGCGAGGTGATCGGACCGACCGTGCGCGGGCTCGCCGCCGAGGACATGCCTTACACCGGCTTCCTGTACGCAGGCCTGATGATCGCGCCCGACGGCACGCCGAATGTGCTCGAGTTCAACTGCCGCTTCGGCGACCCGGAGACACAGCCGATCCTGATGCGGCTGCAGACCGACCTCACGCTGCTGATCGAGGCCGCCCTCGCCGGCCGCCTCGACCAGGTCCAGGCGAGCTGGGATCCGCGGGCGGCACTCGGCATCGTGCTCGCGGCCGGGGGTTACCCCGGCCAGGTCCGCAACGGCGAGGTGATCAGCGGCCTCGATGCGGCCGCCGCGCTGCCCGGCAAGGTGTTCCACGCCGGCACGGCGCTTGCGGACGGACGGATCGTGACCGCTGGCGGGCGGGTACTCTGCGCGGTCGGCCTCGGTGACGGCGTGGCCGGGGCACAGCGTGCAGCCTATGCGCTGGTGGAGAAGATTTCATGGCCGGGCATGCAGTTCCGCCGCGACATCGGCTGGCGCGCGCTCGGGCCGCGCTGACCGGGCTATACTCCTGCGCATGAGTCGCATCCATCTGCGCCGCCGTCACGAATTGACGCGCAAGGCGGCGCGCCAGCGCGTCGAGCGCATGTCGAAGCAGCTGGCCGCCAAGTTCGGCGCCGAATGCCGCTGGCAGGGCGAGGTGCTCGCCATCGAGCATCCGAACGTCAACGGCACGATCAGCATCGACGGCGAGGAGATCGTGGTCGAGGCCCGGCTCGGCTTCCTGCTCGCGATGTTCCGCGACCGGGTCGACGAGGAACTGGTGCGGGTACTGGACGCCGAGTTTCCCGAAACGCCGGCCTGAAGGCGCGCTCAGGCTTCGCGCTGCAGGTCCACCGCCCGCCACAGGTACCAGGCCGCGGTCGTGCGGTACGGGGCCCAGCGCTCGCCGTGCCGAGCCAGCGCGCGCGGAGTCGGCAGCGCGCGCCGCCCGTAGGCGATGCGGAAGCCGTTGCGCACGCCGTAGTCATCGACCGGCAGTACATCCGGCCGTCCCAGCGTGAACATCAGGAACATCTCGACGGTCCAGCGACCGACGCCGCGGGTCTCGCTGAGCCTGGCGATGATCGCCTCGTCCGCCATCCGGGCAAGTGCGCGCCGCGCGGGAATCGTGCCGTCCAGGGTCTTCGCGGCGATGTCCTTCAGCGCCGCCACCTTGGCCCGTGAGAAGCCAACGCCGCGCAGCGTCTCGTCCGCCGTGGCGAGCAGCTGCTCCGGCGGCGGGCAGTCCGTGCCGCCATACAGCGCATGGAAACGTCCGAGGATCGTGCTGGCCGCCTTGCCGGTGAGCTGCTGGTGCGCGACCGCGCTCACCAGCGCCTCGTAGGGACCGCGGCCACGCTCCGGCGCGGGGGCCCACGGCCCGGCGCGCCGGATCAGCTGCGCCATGACCGGGTCGCCCCGGCGCAGGTGGCGCAGCGCGTCGCTCATCCGCGCTTCATCGACTCGAAGAACTCGGCATTGGTCTTGGTGTCCTTCATCTTGTCGATCAGGAACTCGACCGCGGCCAGTTCGTCCATCGGGTGCAGGAGCTTGCGCAGGATCCAGATCTTGGCCAGCTCGTCCGACGCGGTGATCAGCTCCTCGCGACGCGTACCCGAGCGGTTGATGTTGAAGGCCGGGAACACGCGCTTCTCGGCGATGCGGCGGTCGAGGTGAATCTCGCTGTTGCCGGTGCCCTTGAACTCCTCATAGATCACGTCGTCCATGCGCGAGCCGGTATCGATCAGCGCGGTGGCGATGATCGTCAGCGAGCCGCCCTCCTCGACGTTGCGCGCGGCGCCAAAGAAGCGCTTCGGGCGCTGCAGCGCATTCGCGTCCACGCCGCCGGTCAGCACCTTGCCGGAGCTCGGCACGACGGTGTTGTAGGCGCGCGCCAGCCGGGTGATGGAATCGAGCAGGATCACGACATCGCGCTTGTGCTCGACCAGGCGCTTGGCCTTGTCGATCACCATCTCGGCGACCTGCACGTGGCGGCTCGCCGGCTCGTCGAAGGTCGAGGCGACGACTTCGCCCTTGACCGTGCGCGACATCTCGGTGACTTCCTCGGGGCGCTCGTCGATCAGCAGCACGATCAGGTAGACGTCGGGGTGATTCCAGGTGATCGAGGTGGCGATGTTCTGCAGCAGCATCGTCTTGCCGGCCTTCGGCGGCGAGATGATGAGCCCGCGCTGGCCCTTGCCGAGCGGCGCCATCAGGTCGATCATCCGCGCGGTCAGGTCCTCGGTCGAACCGTTGCCGCGCTCGAGCTTGAGCCGCCGCGTCGGGTGCAGCGGCGTCAGGTTCTCGAACAGCAGCTTGTGCCGCGAGCTCTCGGGCGTGTCGAAGTTGATCTCGCCGACCTTCAGCAGCGCGAAGTAACGCTCGCCGTCCTTCGGCGGGCGAATCAGCCCGGAAATCGAATCGCCGGTGCGCAGGTTGAAGCGCCGGATCTGGCTCGGGCTCACGTAGATGTCGTCCGGGCCGGCCAGATAGGAACTGTCGGCCGAGCGCAGGAAACCGAAGCCGTCCTGCAGGATCTCGAGCACGCCCTCGCCGTAGATGTCCTCGCCGCCGCGGGCGTGGGCCTTCAGGATCGCGAAGATCACGTCCTGCTTGCGCTGGCGCGCCATGTTCTCGAGGCCCATGGACTCGGCCGTGGTCACGAGCGCGTGCACCGGCCGGTTCTTGAGCTCGGTCAGGTTCATCGACTGACGCGAGGCGGCCAGCTCCTCCGGGGAGATGATGTCGCCTTCAGAGCCGTCGGTGTGATCGTCCACCGGCAGGCCTTCCTGTCCGTGGCGCGGACCACCACCGCCGCCGCGGCTGCGATGGCTGCCCTTCTGGCGGCCGCGTGCCTGGTTCCCCAGATAGCCCCTCACAGGTGCTGGTCCAGCAGGGCCGCCAGCTTCGACTTGCCGACCAGCCCGACCTGCTGCGCCTGCGGGGCGCCATCCTTGAACAGGATCAGCGTCGGAATGCCGCGTACCCCGTAGCGCACCGGGGTCTGGCGGTTCTCGTCGATGTTGAGCTTGGCGACGCGCACGCGACCGGCGTATTCGCCGGCGAGGTCGTCGAGGATCGGGGCGATGGCCTTGCAGGGGCCGCACCATTCGGCCCAGAAATCGAGCAGGACGGGCAGGCTGGATTTCAGAACGTCGGCTTCGAAGGTAGCGTCGGTGGTATGGACGATGTTGCCGCTCACGCGGGAATGCTCCTGATCAGCTGTGGGATGGGGGATGGTGGCGATCTCGGGAAAACTGGTGGCCGTGTGGTTTACGGTGACGGGCGCTGGCCCGTTGCGGCACAATACCGAATCTGGTGCTGGGGCCCTGCCTGCCTGTCAGGTACCGGCACCCGCCCGGGGTCCGTCTCTGGACGCCGCCTGGGGGGCCGTTCGACGCGGATGGTGGCGGGAAACCGCGATGCTCAGGCGCTTTTGTAGCGCGTTGGAGGGTAATTTTCAAGTGATAACGACCACAAACCGATGGTCACGGAAGAATTCCGGTGGCTGACCAGCAACTCGCCGACCTCTCCTTTACCGCCCTGCACCTGCCCGAGTCCGTGGCCCGCGGCATCGCCGACGCTGGTTTCGAGCGCTGCACGCCGATCCAGGCTCAGTCGCTGCCGCGCGCGCTGGCCGGTTTCGACGTCGCCGGCCAGGCCCAGACCGGCACCGGCAAGACCGCCGCCTTCCTGGTCGCACTGTACACGCGGCTGCTGCGCGAGCCCGCCGGGCCCGAACGACCGGTCAGCTCGCCGCGCGCGCTGATCCTGGCCCCGACCCGCGAGCTGGCGGTGCAGATCCATCGCGACGCGGAAATCCTCGGCCAGTACACCGGCCTCACGCTGGGCCTCGCCTTCGGCGGCGTGGATTATGACCGGCAACGCCGCCAGCTGCAGGCGGGCGTCGACGTGCTGATCGGCACCCCGGGGCGGATCATCGATTTCTTCAAGCAGCACGTCTTCGACCTGCGTTATGCCCAGGTCCTGGTGCTGGATGAAGCCGACCGCATGTTCGACCTCGGCTTCATCAAGGACATCCGCTTCCTGCTGCGGCGGCTGCCGCCACCGGAGCGGCGCCTGAACCTGCTGTTCTCGGCGACTTTGTCGCATCGCGTGCTGGAGCTCGCCTACGAGCACATGAACGATCCGGAGCTGATCCGGATCGAGCCGGAGCGCGTCACCGCCGACCTCGTGCGCCAGGTCATCTACTACCCGGCGATGGAGGAAAAGGCCCCGCTCCTCGTCCATCTGCTGCGCACGATGCAGGCGACCCGCACGATGGTCTTCGTCAACACCAAGCGCGCGGCGGAATGGCTCGAGCGGCTGCTGCGCGCCAATGAGATCAGTGCCGCGGCGATGTCCGGCGACGTACCGCAGCGGCGGCGGCTGCGGATGCTGCGCGACTTCCACGAGGGCCGGCTGGCCGTGCTGGTCGCCACTGACGTCGCCGCACGCGGGCTGCACATTCCCGACGTCAGCCATGTCTTCAACTACGACCTGCCACAGGATCCGGAGGATTACGTCCACCGGATCGGCCGCACCGCGCGTGCGGGGGCCGCCGGGGATGCGGTGAGCTTCGGCTGCGAGCATTACGTGGAGTCGCTGCCGGAGGTCGAGGCCTTCATCGGCAACCGGATCCCGGTGGCTGCGGTGGACCCGAACGTGCTGCCCAGCCTCAGGCCGTCGCACCTGGCGCCCAGGGCCGACCTCGAGGACACCGAGGAAGAGACTGCCCGCGTCCGGCGACGGCGACCCGGTGGCGGCGGCTCAGCCCCGGGGCACCGGCCGCACCGCTCCTCCCGCTCCCAGTAGCTGGTGCACCGCGTCCACGGCCGGGAATCCTTCCACCGCGCGGGCCGGTCCGCGGCTGTCGGGCCGGCGGATCCCGTAGACCCATTCGATGCCATGGGCCCGTGCGGCACGCAGCACCGGCGGGCTGTCGTCCACGAACATCGTGCGCAGCAGGTCAAAGGGCTCGCGCTCGGCCAGCCGCGGCCAGAAGGCCGGGCTTTCCTTCGCCGCTCCCACTTCGTGCGACGAATACACCGCATCAAAATGCCGGCGCAGGCCCAGCTGGGCGTCCTTGATGGCCACCGTGCCGGGGTGGGCGTTGGTCACCAGCACGACCCGTCGCCCCTCGGCCCGCAGCCGCGCGACGAATTCGCGGGCGCGTGGCAGCCAGGTGATTTCATGCCGCAGCGCCCGCTTCAGTGCCGGAATGTCGAGGCCGAGCTCGCGGCTCCAGAACTCGATGCAGTACCAGTCCAGCGTGCCGCGCACGGATTCGAACAACGGATACAGCCGGCGACGCGCCTCGTCGTAGCTCAAGCCGTGCTGCCCGGCATAATGCCGCGGCACGGTGTCGCGCCAGAACCGCATGTCATAGTCGAGATCCAGCACCGTGCCATCCATGTCGAGCAGCACGGTGTCAATGCGATCCCAGTCTGGCGTGGCGGCGGCTTCCTGCATGTTCCTATGATATAACGCGCCCTGCCACGGAGCCGAATGATGAGCCATGACCTGTCCCAGCTGCTGCCCGAGGTGGTCGCGCTCGCGCGCCAGGCCGGGCGCGCGATCCTCGCCGTCTATGCCTCGTCCATCGCGGTCACCGAGAAGGACGACCGTTCGCCACTGACGCAGGCGGACCTCGAGTCCGAGCAGGTGATTGCGGCCGGCCTGCGCCGGCTGACGCCGGAGATTCCCGTCCTGTCGGAGGAGACCAGCCAGGCGCCCTTCGGCGAGCGCGCGGCCTGGGACTGGCTGTGGGTCGTGGATCCGCTGGATGGCACGCGCGAGTTCATCAAGCGCAATGGCGAGTTCACGGTCAACATCGCGCTGGTGCACGGGCATCGGCCGGTGCTCGGCGTCGTGCACGCCCCCGCGCTCGATCGTGACTACTACGCCGGCGCCGGGATCGGCGCCTTCCGCTCCGACGCGAGTGCGACGGGCCAGCCGATTCGCACTGCGCCGCGCGGCCCAAGCCCGGTGCGCGTGGTCGGCAGCCGCTCCCACCGGGGTGACTCGCTGGACCACTTCCTGGAACGGGTCGGCCCGCACGAACTCGTCCCGATCGGCAGCTCCCTGAAGTTCTGCCTGGTCGCCGAGGGCGCCGCGGACGTCTACCCGCGCCTCGGCCCTACCAGCGAGTGGGACACCGCTGCCGGCCAGTGCGTCGTGGAGCAAGCCGGCGGGCAGGTCGTTGACCTCGCCGGCCAGCCACTGAGTTGCAATGCGCGGGAGGAACTGCTGAACCCGTATTTCGTCGCCTGGGGCGATTCCGGGACCGACTGGCTGTCGCTGATGCGATGAGCTGGGAGATCCTCGCTGCGACCTTCGTGCTCGTGCTGCTGGCAGCCGCGTGGCATGCGAATCTCGGCGCGCGCGAGCTGGCCAACCGCGTGGCCCAGGAGGCCTGCGAAGGCGCCGGTGCCCGGATGCTCGACGGCACCGTGGCCGTCCACCGGATCCGCCTCGCCCGCCATCACGGCGGGCCGCTGCGGGTGCACCGCATCTACCTGTTCGACTATTCCGACGATGGCTACAACCGGCGGCGCGGCTTCGTGGTGCTGGCCGGGCTCGAAGTCGAATCGGTGGGGCTCGGGCCGCGGTCGGTCTGAGCGGGCATGGCGTCGCCGGCGGCGATTGGCTAAGCTTTCGGGAGCGGTACGGCAGGAATGACGGACGAAGACAAGGTCAACACCCAGCTGTTCGAACGCATGCGGCGCCTGCGCGAGCTGCGGATCGAACACCGCGATCTCGACGACGTCATCGAGCGCCTGTCCATGGACATCTACGTGGACGAGCTGCAGCTGCGGCGCCTGAAGAAGCGCAAGTTGATGCTCAAGGACCAGATCCTGCGGCTCGAGAGCGAGCTGATCCCCGACCTCAATGCCTGAGACGGCCCCGCAGCCCGCGATTCCCGCCGGCGACTACACGCTCAGCTTCGTGCGCAGCCCCGGACCCGGGGGGCAGAAGGTCAACAAGGTCTCGACTGCCTGCGAACTGCGCTTTCCGGTCGGCCCGGTCGACTGGCTCGACGAACCCGCGAAAGCGCGCCTGCGGCGCCTGGCCGGCCGGCGCCTGACGCTGGAAGATGAGATCCTGATCGAGGCCCACCGGCACCGCAGCCGCGAGGCCAACCGACGCGATGCGCTCGGGCGGCTCGAGGAACTCATCGCCCGCGCGCTGGCACCGCCAAAGGTCCGCAAGCCGACCCGCCCCAGCCGCGCCGTCAAGAAACGCCGGCTCGAGCAGAAGCAGCACCAGCAGCAGCGCAAGCAGCTGCGGGGAAAGCCGGCGATGGAGTGAGGGTGGCGCGGATCCGGCCTGCAGGGCGCTCAGGCCGCGAGCCGCGCTCCGGCTGCGGCAAGCAGTTCGCGCAGCACGGAGCGATGACAGTGCGCCTCGTCCGCGCAGTAGCAGCCGACCGAGAAATCGGCCGTGTGCGACAGACGGGCCAGCAGCTCAATCGTCCGGCTGTTCTCGGGCGTGGCCATCTCCCGGCGATAGTATTTCACGAAGACCCGCCACTGCACGGGGGTTTCCGCCGCGAGTCCCAGCTTCATCGTCGCGAGGCTCGGCGCCAGGTTCGGATACCAGATGTCGTACCAGTTGCCGCTCGCGAACTGCGCTTTCGGCACGCCGCGCGGCGGGCGGCGCACCGTGCCGATGCGCAGGCCCTCGTCGCGGGCCCGCGGGGTGCCAAGACGGACGACGCGCAGAGTCATGGTTGCACTCCTTCAGAGCTCAGCACCTTGGCGATCGCGGCGATCGTATTCCAGTTGCGGGTCGTGACCGGCACACCAAAGAGCCGGTCCAGCGTGCCGAGGTAGCCGATGGCCTTCATCTGGCGCCGATACAGGCCGAGTACGAACCGCTGCTCCCTCGCGAGGAGCTGCAGCTGCCATGGGCCACTGGCCGGGATCTTCATCGGTAGCACCGGCATCGCCCGCGGACTGGCGGCAAGGACGCTCACGAAGCGGACGATGTCGCGCCCCGCCGGAATGGCCGGAAACATCGCCTGCGACAGCAACTCCAGGATATCGCGTCCGGCGCAGATCACAATCTCGGCATCGAACGGCAGCCTCCGGGCAATCTCGGCGCGCAGCTCAGCGCGGCCGACTGGCGCCCGGATCACGAATGTCCCGGCCGCGCCGATGTTCACCGCCCGCAGATGCTGCATTTCCGCGGCTAGCACCGCGGGCCGGAAGGTCCGGTGACCGCCGACGTTGACGCCGCGCAGCAGGACGACGCTGGGCCCGCGATCAGGAACGTGGCCTCTGTCGTCTGGCGATGGCGTCCCCCGGCTGGTCATCCAGCAACCAAGCCGCGGCCGGATGCACCCGCACAGCACAGTGGCACGCTCATCGCCACGGTCCGCCCGGCGACCAGCTCCCCGCAAAGTGCTCGCCATGAGCAACCGCCTGCAGCGCCGGGCCGGCGAAGACCGCGACCGCGTCAATCACGGCGGCAAGCTCCGGCGCCGGTGTGCCGCCGAGGAGGCGGCGAGTGAATCCCATCCACTGCGCCGACTTTCCGGGTATCTCAGCGAACTTCCGGGTGAGCGCGTGCACGTCGAAGAAGTCCCGCATGCGGCTGTTGGCCGCGCCGAGTGTGACCATGGCGTGCAGCTTCTCCGCGATCGCCGTCTCGGGCCGGTAGGCGCGCAGCCGCGGTCGCGGCAGATTCAGCAGACTCGGATACTCGATCCATTGCGGCTCCGGAACGACGGCGTCGCCGATGCCGACATCGACCTGCACCCGGAGCCGGGCCTTTCCCAGCCGAGCGGTCAGTTGCACACGCTGCCCGCCGTAGGCGTCCTCGACACGGATGGGGGCGACACGCAGCGACACGGGGTCGAACTCGAGACCGTCCGGCTCGACCGGCTGTGCGCAGACCTCGCCAAACAGCTCGCACAGCGATTCGGCGTCGAGCTCGCCGAATCCGAGCAGGTCGGCATCGCGCGTGGGGCGGATCTTCTCGCCCAGCCAGACCAGGAGCAGCAACGCGCCCTTCAGCACGAAGCGCTCGCCGTGCGGAGACTGCGACAGGCGGTACAGCAATCGCTCGCTCGCATAGCGCACCAGGACGACGTTGGGGTCAATCCCGAGCTTCTTCGCGTGCTGGACGAGACGAACCTGGACAGAGCGAGCGAGCCCCGTCGTCATGCGACCACACCCTCGAGGTACGGGCGCATGACACGCTCGACGCGGCAGGCACGTGCGGCCCGGTCGAGATCGGCCATCCTGAAGCGGCGGTCGCGCCACGCCTCGCGCAGCGCCTCCACCGCAACATCGGGTCCGACGCGATTGCGGGCCTTGAAGAGGTCGGCGATGGTCTTGGCGACGCCGTAGACGCGCACGCGCTGCCGCTCGATCTCGTGGACCTCGATCCCTTCGTGGAAGGCGCGCCCGCTGAAGCGTGCGATCCGCAGCCGGAGGTTTGCGACCTTGGGTGGGCGCTGGCCCCGTTCGATGGCGAGCCAGACCTCGGCCGGAAGCTGGGACCCGATTCCGTGAAACGCCAGCGCGGACAGCAGGCAGATCACGCCGCCGGGAGCCGCCGCAGCGGCCAGAGCGAGCCCGTGGTGCTCGGTGACCTCCGCGTTCGCGAGGCGATACCTCCCGGGCCCGACGCGTTCCAGCGTGCCATCCGCTACGAGTCGGGTCAGCTCCTGGGTATGGATACCGGCCCGGGACACCGCACGCGCGGTCACGTAGCCCTTCGGCCTGACCAGGTTCAGGATGCATTGCCGAGCGGTCCTGGGCATGTGGGAAAGCGTACTCAGTTAACTGCGAATGTCAACGATTTGCCACATCCGCAACGTAATGAAACGCCGCAGGCCGAGCCCGATCAGCAGACCGCCCGCCACGCGCGACAGCAGAGTGAGCCGTTCGGGGTGACTCGAGCAGAGCCGGCGCACCCGGCCCGCGGCGACCGCCAGCATCATGCGCACCCCGAGGTAGGCCAGATACGCGGCGCCGGCCAGCTTGACCACCACGAATGCCGTCGCCGATGCCGCGCCGCTACGCGCTCCCTGCGCGATGCTGCGCCCGAGGATGTAGTACGTGTCCTGGCCCGGGGTCAGGTTCAGGACGATCCCCGCGGCCACGAACAGCCAATAGTCATGAATGCCTAACATCGGCGACGCACCGACAAACCTGGACTGCCGCCCTGCGGTTTCACCCGACCGCTCCTTTCCGGGAGTCGCTGGCCGGATGCGTGAACAGCACCAGCCCGAACCAGACCCCGAACACCGAATAGATCGCTGCCATGGCAGTGACCTCGAGCGGGAACTGCACGGCGATGGCCCCTTTCAGCAGTGCCACGGCGGCCACCGCAAATGCGACAAAGTTGGCCAGGGTGATGGGCCGACCGTAGACGCCGCCCAGGTGACTGCCGCGATTCATCCAGTTCAGGGCGGCGAAGCCCAGGTACAGGGCGCCGAGCATCTGCATCACCAGGACGACGGTTCCCTCCGCTGGTGCGCCGACATGGGCGAGGAGTTCCTGCGGCAGAAACGTAATGCCGATCCCGAGCACCGCCATGACTGCCGCGCTGAGGGTCATCAAGATCCGGGTGTACAAGTTCATTGGTGGTCCTCAGCGCCTAAAGGAAACGCCTCCGGCTAGAAGCTCGAGCCCGGCTGCTTGAGAAATTCGACTTCCTCTGCTGTGGAGGTCCTGCCCAGTATCCGGTTGCGGTGAGGATAGCGTCCGAATCGGTCAATGATGGCTTTGTGACGCAGCTCGAAGGTGTAATTGCCCTCCGGGGCCCACTCCCGGAAAAGCCGCTCTGCTTCCAGATGCACGACGGCGGACTCGCTGTGCATGTAGGGCATGAGCAGGAATGCCCGCTGCGGTGGCTCGAGGTGATGCAGAGCCCCGGACGCAACTGCCTCCTGCGAGAGCGCCAAAGCCATTGGGTCCTGCGAGAACGCCCTGGCGGCATTCCTGTGGATATTGCGGGAGAACTGGTCCAGGACGATGATCTCGGCCAGACGCCCGCCAGGCGTCCGGCGCCAGGCGAACAATTCACCCTGAGCCGCCTGTTCCAGCAGCGACTGGAAGCGACTCGCAAGCAGGGCATCCAGGGCGGGATCGACCTCCCACCATTGCCTTGGCTCTATTTCCCGGAACCAGAAGTTCAGCACCTGCTCGTGCACGGCGACGCCTCGATCACTTCTCTCGAGCGGCTACCTGATTCAATCGAAAGGATCATAGGGTACCTTCATCTTCGTCATCCTCAAGCACCGAGCTGCCAGTGTCTATCACCACCGTGTGAAGCTCAAAGCTGCACCAGTCCCTGAACATGGCCAGCGAGCGATCCGGGGGCCACAGACCAGGATCCGTGTACCAGTCATTCAGGATCTCTTCGAATAGCGTGTTCCCATTCAGCGCCAGCCACCCGTCAAGATCACTCTCGTCCTCGACCTCCAGCAGGAAGGCGCTACTGTCGTCATTGAGATCGGCCACAGTAATAGTGTGCGCCGGCGCAGGATCCGCAGCGTTGACCCACTCGACGAAGGGCTGCTTGAAGCGGACGATCAGAACAGCACGGTTCAGCATGACTTCACTCCTTAGCAAGAGCGGGCTCATCAACCGGAGTCATGCACCCGCTGTCGCTCGGATGAGCCGATTAATTCACAGGTTCGAAACTCATATCAACGTCCCGCAGAACCGCCGCGAAGCGCTCGAGGTCGATGCGGCGGTCAGATGCCGATTATCTCATTGAGACCCTCGATAACCTGTGCGACCTCCTCGGGCGAGGCATGGCTGAGTCTTGCACCGATGCGTTCGGCGGCAAGCGTACGAATCTGGCTGATCTTGACCCACGAGCGCTTCCGCAGCCTTGTCACCTGAAGCTCGAGAGTCAGCGGAAATCCGGAGCGCTGAGGCTGGCTTGTCAACGCCACCGCGATGACGGTGCCCGAGCGCTCGTTGAACACGTCATGACTGAGTATCAGCACCGGGCGCAGGCCCGCCTGCTCGCGGCCGCGTACCGGGTTGAGGTCGGCCCACCGGATCTCGCCCCTCAGTATTCGGGCCAAGCGTCGAGTTCCTGCCCCAAGCCTTCTTCAGCCAGCGCCCTTTCGAATTTGGGATCAAGCTTTGCGCATTCGGTCGCCAAACGGCCGCGCTCCATCCGCGCGAGCTTCTCGGCAACGGCCACCTGGATGGCACGGCTGCGGTTGGGAAAGACCTTTCTTGCGACCAAGCCATCAACGCGCTCCAGCGTTCCGCTGTCGATGGTGATGGCGACTTTAGTGCTGCTCATAGGGCACCCCCATAGTATGATAGTTTGTCATACCTAGCAACTGAGCGCAAGAAATCCAAGGTGGTACCGAACTCAGGAAATCGGCCGGTCCCCAAGCGCGAAATCGTGCACAAGCGGCGTGACGACGCGTAACGACCGTTGCATCGCAGAGTCAGGTCTCGCCCTTGTCTCGCGATCGAAGTGTGCTTGGCCGCAGTAGCTGTCCGGCACGCGTCACGTAGAGAATAAAGACTTGATTCGAGTCTTCCCGATAAAAGACGCGACAGGGGGGCTCGACGATCTGCCGGTACCGCCATCCCCGTAGCTCGAGCGGTTTAGAGCCACTACGCGGGTGTTCAATGAGTTGGTCAACGTGCTGAAACACGCGTTGCACCAAGCTGCGGGCCGCATCGGGATTGTCGAGGGCGATGTAATCCGCAATGGCATCGAGGTCACTAAGGGCAGGCTCAGTCCAGATTACTTCAGCCATCGGCCCATGCGCCGCTTAGCCTCAGCATGGGAGACGGTCCGACCCTCCACAATTGCCCGTTCCCCGCGAGCGATACCTTCGAGCAGGCTCATGCGGCGCTGCAATGACTCGTAGGTCTCGACATCGACCAAATATGCGCTCGGCACGCCGTGCTGCGTGATCAATATCGGCTCGCGGTCTCGCTCAAGCTCGGACAGCAATTCCGTGGCCTGGCGCTTGAGGGTCGTTACGAGTTCGGTACGCATGGAGTGATACTATAGTATCACTCGAGCACACGCAAGTGCTGGACGAGACCCTGCTGGACGAGACCCAGACCGTCCAGCATCAGCAGCGGCGCGCAGCGCCGTCCGCTGCATGCTGTTATGCCGCTCGTAATTCATGGGAGGGCCCGTTAAGTGCGAGCACGAACTTGCCGATCACGCCTCCCTTCCCGAGCAACTCGTGCGCGTGTCGCGCCTCGGCAAGAGGAAATCGCTGCGCGATAAGCGGCTTGATCTTCTTCTGTTGGAGGAGGTCAAATAGGGCAATCAGATCCTGGCGAAACCATTCCGGTTTCAGCCGTTTGAGCGTCTGGATGCTGTAAGGGATCACGCGTTTGCGGCCCGGTAGGAGCCAGCCGCCAGCGATGTAAAGCCCGAAGATGGTGGTTCCACGAAAGCGTTGACGACGACCCGGTCGACCTGAAGTCAATCCTTCCCCACGTATCGAGGTAATAAGGCCGTAGCCCACCACCCTGCCGCCAGGACGGAGGGCCTTGCGGGAATCCCAGAGATGTGTACCCCCGATGGGGTCGAAGACGGCGTCCACGCCCTCGCCCGTGAGGCGATGAATTTCCTCCACAAAGTCCTGATGCTGGTAATCAATCGCGATGCCGCCGAGATCGGAAACAGCCGAGGCGCCTCGCGCTGAACACGTACCGTACATCTCGAGCCCAGCGAGGCGCCCAAGCTGCAATAGTGCCGTGCCAACCCCGCCTGACGCGCCGTGAACCAACACGCGCTGGCCCGGTTTGACCTTAGCGGAACGATGCAGCATCTGGTACGCGGTGATGTAGTTCAGTACGAGGCTCACGGCCTCGGCGGTCTCCAAACCGAATGGCACCGGGACCAGTTCACGCTGCCGCAGGCAGACAAACTCCACGCACCATCCATGATGTCTCGAACCAGATCCGCTTCTGGGTTGCCGTGAGCATCCAGCGCGAGCATCGCCTGCTCCAAGTCGAGGTATCGGCGCAACTCAGGATTCATCAGCGACCCAGTGCCGGCGGGTACCGGCGAGGCGGCCCTCGTAGTTGGTCAAGAACTCCACCACCGACGGCTCGTTGAGCGCGTGCGTGCGATCGGGAACATCGATTCGAACTTTATACCTTAGCCTTGCCGGCCACCAAGGCCGGTAGCAGTTGCACATGGGGGGTACATGGGGGGTGACTTGAGGGGTGCTCCGCTCCGCCCGCTCGTGGACCGGCAGGCGGCGAGCCGTTGTTCGCCATCGCGCGCAGGTCCTCCATGCACACGGAGCCGTGGAACTGTAGTCGACCGCGTTGACCATGGCCTCCTCGATGGCGGGCCGCGCCGCGAACCCTCCGCCGCAACCGGTGGTTATGCAGAGCCCCGGTATCAGTACTTCCACTCCTCGTGCGCCAACGGCGCGCGGTTCAGCTCCTCTCGGTGCAGGCGCCAGTTCGGCATCAGCCGCTCCATGCACTCCTGAAATCGCTCGGTGTGATGGCGTTCGAGCAGGTGCACCATCTCGTGGACCAGCACGTATTCCACACACGCGACCGGCTTCTTGATCAGCTCGAGGTTCAGCCAGATTCGCCCGGCATCGGCATTGCAGCTTCCCCAGCGTGTCTTCATCCCCTTGATCCGCACCTCTGCGATTGTCTTCCCCACCCTCGGCTCCCATTTTGCGAGCAGCGGCGGGAGCAGCGCCCGAAGCTGGCGCCGGTACCAGCGCTGCAAAACCGCGTCCCGCTGCACTCGGTCGAAGGCAGGCGGCACCCGAAGCTCCAGCGTTGTATGGCCGAGAAGACCCACTCCGGGTATTCCGCCACGTTCCTTCACTGCCAGCCGAAGGCGGCGCCCCTGGAAGTAGTGGCTCTCGCCGCTCACCATGTCCCGTTGTGACTGTCGATCCTGACCCTCGAACTCCTTCTGCTTACGGCGGATCCACGCGAGGTGCGAGACCACGGCGAGCCGGACGGCTTCATCGTCAAGACGCAGGGGCGCCGCCACCCGGACCCGACCCGCAGGCGGGTAGACGCCCACATGGAGGTTCTTGATCTCCTTGCGGACGACCTCGACCCCGATGCCGGCGACCTCGATATGGTGTGGGTCAGTACTCACGCTGGGCCTTCACAATCCCGAAGACCTGATCGACGAGCGCGTCGTCGTCGCCGATTTCGGCACGGATGGCGTTGCGGACTTCGCGTTCCTTGAACCGGTTGCCGCGCCAGTCCGCCTTCTTCACGGCGCGGATGGCGCGATCCAGGGTGAGCGCCAGATCCTCGCGGGCGCAGGCAGCGCCGCCCTCACCGTAGCGCGGCGGCGTTTCGCGGACCGACGATGCCATGCGCTGCTCCAGATTGTCGTACAGCGCCCGGAGCGCTCCGGTGTTGATTCCAGCGGGGTAAGTCGCCTCGCTCTCCGGCCTGCTCACCTGGCGGGTCAGCTCCACGATCCTTCTCAGATAAGCCTTGTAGTCGAGAGCCTCCTGCCGGCGCTGCTCGATCAGCGCGTCGAGCAGCTCGGACATCTTCTCGTAATACTTCGGGTTGACGGCCATTTCGTCGATGATGAGCCGGCGTACGTTGTTCTCGATCGTCTCGGCCATCGCCTCCCGATTCTTGCGGAGACCTCCGGGCAGCGCCTCCACCGCGGCTTCCCCGCGCTCGACGATCAGTTCCACCAGCGTCAGGTCGTCGAAGGCCGAGACCTTCTCGCTCTCCTCCGCGCGGATATAGGTGTCGAGCAGATGACGCATCGCCGGCTCGAACATCTTCATATCGACGTAGTCGCCGCTGGCGAGCTTGACCTCCTGGCGGACCTTCTCGTAGTGGTCGACCTCGCCCTTGATCGCCTCCACCTCGGCGTTGGTGTAGCCGGCCTCGCGCATCTCGTTGGCGAGGTTGGCGTAGGCGCGCAGGTACGCAGCCACCAGCTTGTAGAGCGCGACCCGCCTCGGCTCGTTCTCCTGGAGCTGCTCGGCCTTGCCACTCTCGGCGGCACAGAAATACTGCAGGAAGGCGGTCGTGTCGCGCGGCGGCTTGACCGGCTCGCAGAGCGCCTTCACCGCCTCCCGCGCCTCCTCCAACCGCTCGCGACCCTGCCCGAGCCGGTCCTTCAGCAGGCCGTCGACATCCTCCCTGTCGTAGCCGGCGAAGGCCTCGCCCGTGTAATCCTGGATGGACTGCTCGAGCGACCGGAACAGGTCCTTGTAGTCGACGATGTAGCCGTACTCCTTGTCCTCCCCATCCAGCCGGTTCACCCGGCAGATGGCCTGGAACAGGCCGTGGTCCTGCATTTTCTTGTCGATGTACAGGTAGGTGGCCGGCGGCGCGTCGAACCCGGTGAGCAGCTTGTCCACGACGATCAGGAGTTTCATCTGCCCGGGCTGGCCGATGAAGCGCTTCTTCACCTCCTGCTCAAACTGCTCCACCTTGTACATCGCCGTCTCTTCGCGCTCGTCGAAGTGCGCGGCGAGCATTTTCCGGTAGATCTCGTACTGCCGGAGGCGTTCGGTCAGCCCTTCGCCGCTGTCCTCGCCCTTGATGTCGGCAGGCTGCGGCCGGTAGGAGGTGACGATGGCGCACTTCCCGGCAAGGTCCGTCTGCTGGAACATCTCGAAGAAGCGGCAGGCCGAGTAGATGCTGTCCGAGATCAGCAGCGCGTTACCGTGCCCGCTCCTGAGCCGGTCGCGGGTCTCCATGTCCAGGAGGATATCGGCGACGATCTTCTCCAGCCGGTCGCGCGCGGACAGCACCTTCTGCATCGTCCCCCAGCGCTGCTTGAGCTGGGCTCTCGCAACGGCGGTGAGCCCCTGGGTCTTCAGCTCGAACCACTGGTCTACCCTGGCCTGCGAGGTGATGCTCTGGTCGATGTCCCGCGCTTCGTAGCGCAGGTCCAGCACCACGCCGTCACGAACGGCCTCGTCGTACTTGTAGGTGTGGATGTAGGGGCCGAAGGTCTCGATCGAGCGGCGCTTGTCGCTCTTGAGCAGCGGCGTGCCGGTGAAGCCGATCAGCATCGCGCCCGGCACCAGCGCCTTCATCGCCTCGTGCAGCTTGCCCGACTGGGTGCGGTGGCACTCGTCCACGAAGACGAAGATCTCGCCCTTGGCACGGAAACCCTTCGGCAGGTGGCTCTGGATGTCCTGCAGGAAGGCGTCGATGTCGCCTTCCTCCGAGGCACCGAACTTGTGGACGAGCGAGCCGATCAACCACTCCTCGCTCGCATTCAGCACCCGCACCAGATCCGCGCCGCTGTTCGTGCGGTGGATGTCTTCACTGACGCCCTTGAACACCGTCTCAATCTGCTCGTCCAGCTCGGTGCGGTCGGTGATGATCAGCACCCGTGAGTCCCGCACGTGCTCGCGGATCCACTTGGCGAGCCACACCATGATCAAGCTCTTGCCGCTGCCCTGGGTGTGCCAGAGGATGCCGCCCTCGCGCGCTCGCACCCGCGCCTGGGCCGCGCGAACGCCGAAGTACTGGTTCTGGCGGCAGGTCTTCTTGATGCCAGCGTCGAAGACCATGAAATCGTGGACGATCTCGAGCAGCCGCTCCTTGCCGCAGAGCTGGCCCAGCTCCCGCAGCAGCGGGTTGTCCCCGGCCTCCGGATGCGCCTCGGCCTCTTTCCAGCGCAGCCAATACTTTTCCGGCGTCTCGATCACGCCGTAGCGCAGCCCCTCGGTCTCGTTGCCCGCCATCAGGAGTTGTACGGTGGTGTGGAAGGGGCGGATGAACTCCTTCTTCTGGCTGTCGAGGCTCTGGCGGATCCCCTCGCTCACGGCCACGGTGGAGCGCTTCAGCTCCAGCACGCCCAGGGCGATGCCGTTCGCATAGAGCACGAGATCGGGCCGCTTCGTGTGGACCCCATAAACCGTCACCTCCTCGGCAACGGCGAAGTCGTTCTTGTCCGGGTGCGCCCAGTCGATCAGCCAGACCGTGACCGTCTGCTCACCGACCTCGGGGCGGACCTTCACCCCGTAGCGCAGCAGGCCGTAGACCTCACGGTTCGCGTCGTAGAGGGTCCTGCTGCCGCCGAGCGCCGCGGCCTTGTCCAGCTCGAAAAGCGCCCGGTTGATCAGCTTCTCGTCGCGCCCCTGGCGCCGGAGCCAGTCCGTGAGCTGGTCCTCCTCGATGTTGCTGTTGCCGTCGCGGTCCTTCCAATGGCCGAGGTAGGCGTAGCCGAGCGCATCGCGCAGGAACGCGATCACGCGCTGCTGGGTCCGGATCTCGCGCTGGCCGACGCTACTCATCGGCTACCCCCAGGATCTCCCAGCGGCCTTTCTTCGTGGGACCGATGTGGCGGATCCGACCGGCGGCGCGAAGTTGGCCGAGGTGATACTTGATCCCGTCAGCCGTGATTCCGATTCGCTCCGCCATCGCTTTGCGAGTGACCGTGGGCTCCTCTCGCAGCAGGGCGAGTATCCGTTCTTGGGTAGTTTCTTGGGTAGTTTCTTGGGTAGTCTGCCCCGGAACCCCGATGGGTTCTTCCCCGGAAGCGAGGCTGTCCAGGTAGGCCTCGGAGAACGGAAACTCGACCCACACGTTTCGCCCCTCGACCCGGATTCGCGGCTCCGGCGTGCCCGCCGCGCGGCAGGCTCCGAGGATACGCTGGATGCCGCGCCCCCAGGCTTCGATGTCGCCGGCCCAGAAGAACGTGTTGGCCAGGTCCGGATTGAACGGCTGCGAAGGGTGCTGCCCCAGGAGCGTCTCCATCGACCAGCCCTCGGGCAGCTCGCCGGGGTTCCAGATCAGCAGACGATCCGCGTACACCCGGATCTGGATCGGCGCGGCAACGGCGTAGTCGCGATGGATCACAGCGTTGAGCAGCACCTCGCGCAGGGCGCTTTCCGGCATCGGGTAGCTCTCAATGCGCTGGATGCCTTCGTAACTGATCCCGGCCTTCAGGTACTTCGTCAGCAGGAGATCCAATGCTCTGCCGGGCTGCGAGAACACGTCGCCGGCGATCTGGTCGTGGTACCGGAGATCCGACTCGCTCGCGAAGTAGCCGATCTTGACCGACGCACCGGTCACGAAGCGCTCCGGCTCCGGGTGGAACAGCAGGACGGCGGCGCGCTTCAGGTAGCGCCCCTCCGTCAAGCGGAGCTTCTCGAGCAGTGCCGCATCGTCGTCATCCAGAGCCTCCGCCTCCAAACGCTTGCTGCGAGCCGCACGCCTGCGAAAGCGTGCCAGCGCGGCAGAATCGAGATCGGCGGTCGTCACGCCCGGCACCGGCACGCCATCCCAGCGCCGGCCGGTCCTACGGAGCAGGAAGCGATCGAGGGCGGCGCCCTTCAACACCTGCTTCGTGCTACCGCTGCGGTAGTGGTACTCGCCTCGATAGCTGATCGGCACCGGGTACGGCTCGACCGCGATCCGGAGGTAGGGCTTGCCGCCCTCTTCGAGCAAGTCGATCTCGGCGACGATACCGAGCACGTCGCGCAATTTGTTGGGGAGTTCCTCCAGCAGCCGCCTCGCATCCTTCACGCCGACAACCTTTCCATTGTCGTCGCGGCCGATCTCCAGCACGCCGCCCTGCGCGTTGGCAAAGCCGCATAGCCATTTCAGGCATTCGTCGCGCCAGGACGACTTCCACTCGGTGTGCTGGTCTTCGATCACGCCGCCGCCTCCGGCTTCACCAGCCGCACACGGCCGGTGAGAAGCTGCTGCATCATGCCCTGCTTGATCGCGCGGGTCTTGTCGCGGCGGGCTTCGAGGGCGGCGATCTCGGAGTCCATGTCGGAAATGACGGTGGCGATAGCATCCTGTTCCGATGGGTCAGGAGGGATCGGCAACTCCTGCTCAAGGATATCACCGCGTGACAATCCTGGAATAAGGCCCGTCGATGCGGCGACAATGCTAGAGGCGTTCTGAAGGAGACAGCAGAAAAGGAATCTCGAATTCCAGAAAGATGTCCGAATCGCCATCAGTTGCCTGCTGATGCAGTACTCACGATCCGCTTCAATCAGCGTCCCAGAGCCTGACCCTTTCACCGTCACGAGGATGTCACCCTGCCTGCACAGCGTGGTCGGCCTTACAGTGAACTTGGTTTGCTGTATTCGCCTGCATGGAAAGTCTGCGGGGCCAGTAAGGTACGGGATGCCGACGCCTCGCGAGTTGCAGTCCCGAGCCATGACGTGATGTCCGGAAAGCAGGGTTACATCTTCGGACAACCGCTTCGTCTCCCACTCCCCGCTGAAGCCCGGCAGGCGGGTCTTGCCGGTGAGCAGTTGCTGCATGGCGGCTTGCTTGATGGCCCGCTTCTTGGCGATCAGCACCTCCAACGCCCCGAGCAACCCATCCACATCCGACAACGCCTCGGCGATGGCGCGTTGTTCGCGGGGACGGGGCATTTGAACGCGGAAAGGGCGAAGGTTCCCCGCGTTGAGCACGCCCATCGTCCCGCCTTGCGCCTGCCGCGCAAGTCTGTCCTGGACTTGCTCTGACTCGAACAAGAACTGAAAGAAGCGCGCATTGACACGCGACCGGTCGAATGAGAAGCGAATCAACCGAGGATTGATGATGCCAGGAGGAGCACCATCAGGGACAACGAGAAGCTTGCCAGCAGTGCCCACAAGACTTATAAGAATATCACCCGCGCGAACTGCACAGCTTTCAAGCTCCAGGTACTTCTTGCGCGTGATGTAGTAGTCGCCGTACAAGTGATCACCACGGATAACTTGTTCCTGCCCGTATACCTTGTACCCATCTGGCACGTAGGTAGCCTTGGTCAGTGACGATCCGAAGGGTCCAGCCTTAATTGGCAGGATACTCCCTGATCCGAGGGAACTAAGTTGGCACGTCTCCCACTCGTCGGGAACCACCCCCAACTCGGTCCGCTTGTAGCCCGCTGGCACCTCCTGCGCGTCGCCACCCGCGCCAAAGCCCGGCCCTGCATCCCTGACCTGCATCGCTTCGCTGCTCATCCCCACGCCAGTCCCATCTTCTTCAGGTGCCCCTCAACCTTGGCGCTGAACGCCTCGACCTCGCGCTCCAGCGCCGGCAGCGGCTGGGCGTAGCACTTCTCCAGGTCCATGACGCGCCCCGCGAGTTGCTGGCTCATTCGCTGCACCTCGCCGTCAATGGCGGCGCCCAAGCTGGCAAGCCACTTGTCCTCGACAACCACCACCTTGATCTCGTCCTCAGTGAGCCTCGTGTAGCGGGCCAATACCTTCTCGTCGAGCGCACCTTCGGCCTCATTGACGACCTTCGCTGCCGCGGACTCCGCGTCGATCAGTGCGAGGCAGCGGGTGAGAGCGTCGCGCTCGGCCTCGGCATCCTCGGCATCGTCCCCGGCATTGGCCATCTCATCGGCGAGGGCCTGTAGCCGGTCCCTGACGCCACCCTTGGTGACCTTGCCCTTATCGTTCACCGCCTCGGCGAGGAGCCCTTCCTCGCCGCTGTGCTCCTCGACGAACTCCTCCAGCTCGCGGGCGGCGGTCTCCTGCTTCGCCTGCAGGGCCTCGATGGCGGCCTGTTCCTCGGCGAAGAAGCGCGCCACGATGAGTGCGGGCGGCAGCAGGTCCATTTTGTACTTCTTGCGATTGATGGTGAGGTCGGGCGTCTCCTTGATGTTGCGCGCCTTGTCCTCGACGATGCCGCGCGGCCGGGCGGCGTCTTGCCACCCGTCGGCGGCGATGAGATAGACGTCGTCCTGCATCACCTCCGCCCAGTAGTCCATGAGCCGCTGGTAGACGTCGTAGCGACTCAGAAGCGGCAGGTCGGCGAAGCGCGCGAGCAGGTCCTCGGACAGAGTGTAGACGAGCTCGCGGGGAAGGTCGTTCACCTCGATGCCTCGGAGTGCGGGCTCGTGCGCGGCGCGCCAGCCCTCGAATATGACCACCACCCGCTCGGCGAAAGCCTGAAACTCAGCGTGGCCGAGGACGGTCTGCTTCAGCTCGTTTGCAGGAACACATGGCCCGAGGTAGCCCGCGCGGCTGCCCTTCTTGAAAAGCACCTGGCGCAGCGTCGGGAAGACACGCCAGTAATCGCCCAGGGCGTCGACGTCGCGGACCGGGATGCCGCCGTTCAGGTGTGCGTCGAGGTCGTGCAGGTCCTCGGGCTCGCTCGAGTCGATGTAGCGTGGGAGGTTCAGGTTGTAGTCGTTGGCCGGGCTCGCGACCTCGGCCACCGAAACCATGCGCGAGTAGCGCGGCAGCTCGATCTGGCGGTTGAACACATCCACGATCTTGTGGAGGTCCTGGCTGCGCAGACGGTTCTTGTTGCCGTCCTTAAGAAAGCCGCGGCTGGCATCGATCATGAAGATGCCGGTGCGGGCGTGGGCGTGCTCCTTGTCGATCACCACGATGCAGGCCGGGATGCCGGTGCCGTAAAACAGGTTGGCCGGCAGGCCGATGATGCCATTGATCACGCCCCGCTGAACCAGTTGCCGGCGGATGTCAGCCTCCTTGTGGCCGCGGAACAGCACGCCGTGGGGCAGGATGATCGCGCCCTTGCCGGTGCTCTTGAGCGAGGCGATCAGGTGCAGCAGGAAGGCGTAGTCGCCATTCCTGGTCGGCGGCACGCCGAGCTCGAAGCGCCCAAATTCGTCGTGGGCCGGGTCCAGACCGCTCGACCAGGCCTTGGCCGAAAAGGGCGGATTGGCGACGGCAAAATCGAAGGTCCTCAGGCTGCCGCTCTTGTTCTTGAAGTGCGGAGCGGACAGCGTATTTCCGCGCCACAGCTCGGCGGTGGGATGGCCATGCAGGATCATGTTCATGCGCGCCAGCGCCCAGGTCGCAACGTCCATCTCCTGGCCGTAAATGGCGAGTTTCGACGTTCCGGCCTCGTCCGCCGCCTTGATGAGCAGCGAGCCGGAGCCGCAGGTCGGGTCGTAGACGGTCGGTTCCCGCAGCTCACCGGCGCGCTCGATGCCAATGACCTGCGCCATGATCCGGGAGACTTCGGCCGGCGTGTAAAACTGACCCTTGCTCTTGCCACTCTCGGTGGCAAAGTGGCGCATCAGGTACTCATAGGCGTCGCCCAGCAGGTCATCGCCCTCGGCCCGGTTGGCGCGAAAGTCGAGGCCGTCGAAGATCGCCACCAGCTTCGACAGCCGGTCCTGCATCTCCTTGCCCGAACCGAGCCTGCTCTCGTCGTTGAAGTCGGCTTGGTCAATCACGCCCTTTAGATCGTTGGCCGCAGCCAGCCTGGCGATGATCTTGTTGATCTTGTCGCCGATCTCCTTATCGCCCTTGAGCGCCACCATGTCGGCAAAGCCCGCGCCCGCCGGAACCTCGATCAGCGAGCGCTTGGCGCCGGCGGCCTTGTCTGACACGTACTTCATGAAGAGCAGCGTCAAGACGTAGTCCTTGTACTGCGAGGCATCCATGCCGCCGCGCAGCTCGTCGCAGGACTGCCAGAGGGAGGAGTAGAGCTGGGATTTCTTCAGGGCCATTAGCAAACCTTCATTGCGGCTGTCTCACTTGCCGAGTGCCATCTGCATGACGCGCACACTCACCCATATGAACGGAACGGCGCGCTCGGGTCGGGTGATTCGGCCACGCAGCCCTCTAAGGATTGCTTTGGCGCGCCAGCTCAAGTACCTTCCAACCGTGGGCCAAGGCCGTGTCGGTGCAATTCTGAAGTTCCATTACCGTCGGACGTAACTCTGCAATCGGCAATTGCATGTTCACCGCATTTGCGAGCGACTCCTCAACAGCCCAATCTTCATGGGCACCACCGAGTTGTTCGCACCAAGCCCGTATTAGCTGGCGCTTTGTCAGGGTAACGAATCCGGCAGCAGTTCGAATTCCAACGGCCTGGCGGTCAAAGAACTCATCCAAAGTGAGCTGGTCACCCGGACCTGGTTCGCCGTGTCGCCGGCGAATTGGAGGCCCGTCAAGCGTCGCCATAGGTACGCATCCGAGCCGTTCAGCGATCTCAAATAGCAAGGGGCTATTCATGCGCGATCGCACGAGTAAGATGCGAAGTCCGCAAGCGACTTGTGCGAGAAAGTCTTCCTCCCCCGCGCCAAACGCTCGCTTCGCGAACTCGTTGACCAATCTGAGCTGCGCTTCAAGTCGATCCACCATTTCCGGTAGGCCACGATTTACTCGCGGAGCGCGCATAGTGCGTTGCTTAACGTTTGAGCTCAGCCGCGGCGGGCGAGGAGCGAAGCGACGAGACCGACGTCGGCTGGAGCGATTTGTTGGGCGTCAATGCAGCACTAACCTTTTCATAGCTCTCGCAAATCTAAACAGAATCGCGCCGATGCCTTGTGCAAAGAGACCTACCACGCAGCAAATTAGCGCGGCCAACCAGAGACTGCTAAGTAGCAGCGTGGCTGCAACAACCGATGCGAGTGCGGCAAATAGACCAAGCCACACCGCATAACGTTGCGGCGCACCGTGAACAACTGGAACCTGCGGAACATACAGCGCCTTTAAGCCGAGCTGCTGCACCTCTGTCCAAACTGAAGGACTACCCGGAGCTGAAGTAACCGTCGTGAGATATCGGAAGACGGCCGTTTGCCCGCGATTTAAAACCGGAATCATGTACTCACGATTGTGGTGATATGTTTCGAATTGAGCTTGGGTAGGAGCACTATTCTCTGGTACGTGTAAGAGATTACTGAAAGATTCCTTCCATTTTACGATCTGAGTGGTTCCTACGATCTCAGTGCTTTCGTTTAGCAGCAAGGTTTCGTTTCCTGTGTATATCTTGACGCGCAGACACGATAGATCTTTCGTCGTATCGTTGCTGAGCGAAACCACAGATGAAAATAGATTTGATACTGAATGCCCCTGCCAAGCGACCGTAACTTGACCAAATACGGGGTCGTTACCGGAGGAACCAATCTGATTATGCAAAGCCGTGTATTCGAGCACCCGAATTCGGCCGCGCAGTAACATGAGCAGGTTGGCAAGAAGTGCACCGCCCGCAGCCGATAGCACGGATATTGCCGCTTTGCTGTCGATAAGCGTCGACCAATCCACTACAACCTCCTGCCTGACGCCCAACTACTAATTGGGGCCGACAACTCTCGGTGAATTTCCAGCCGAACCCGTCGGACGATCAGATATCGGCCAGCGCGAAACCCCTGCAATACTTGCAGTTGCGATGATCCGTGTCGAATAACCCGCGGGTCCCGCCCGCCAAGTTGACCGACACGCCGAAACCGAAGACGCTGCGCACGAACGTCCGCGGACAGGCCCGGTTGCAGCGTCTGAGCAAATGCGCCGAACGCGCCCGCCAGCAGTGAATCCCGCGAACTCTGGACTACCATGGCCACCGCCCCCTCCTGACCTGGCCCCCGCCGGGGCACAGCGATTCTGGCCTCATCCGGCGATCCGGCACAGGGCACCCTCGCCCCTCCTACCCCTCCCCAGCCCCTCCAGCCTTGCTCCCCTCCCGCAACACCCACACCCCCAGCGCCGGCAACAGCAGCATCGCGCCGAGCATGTTCACCAGGAACATACAGGTAAGCATGATCCCGACGTCGGCCTGGAACTTCAGCGGCGAGAACGCCCAGGTGGCCACGCCGATCGAGAGCGTGATGCCGGTGAACACGACCGCGGCGCCGGTCACGCGCAGTGCGCCCCGATAGGCATCGTGCAGCGAGTCGCCGCGGCGCAGGAATTCCTGCATGCGGCTGAACAGGTAGATGCCGTAGTCCACCGCGATGCCAGCGCCGAGTGCGACCATCGGCAGCGTGTTGACCTTGAGCCCGATGCCGACCACGGCCATCACCGTGTACACCAGCAGCGAACCGAGCGCGAGCGGCACGATGACGATGAAGGTACCGGCGAGCGAGCGGAAGTTCACCAGGCACATCACCACGATCGCGGCGAACAGCCAGCCGAGGATCTGGAACTCCTTGGCCTCGACCTCCTCGTTCTGCGCCGCCATGACGCCGACGTTGCCGGTCGCGAGCCGGTAGGTGACGCCCTCGGTCGGCTCACGCTCGCGGTAGTCCTTGACCGCGGCGACGACTCGCTCGATCGTCTCCGCCCGGTGATCGGCGAGGAACACCATTACCGGCATCACGCTGCAGTCGCGGTTCAGCAGCCCCGTGCTGGTCTCGATGTAGGTCTGCGCCTGCACCAGCTGGCGCTCGTCGCGCGGCAGGCTGCGCCATTTCAGGCTGCCCTCGCTCCAGCCGGCGCTGACGACCTTGGAGACACCGGCAAGACTCATGACGTCGCGCACGCCCTCGACGTTGGCCAGGTGCCAGGCGAAGCGGTCGATCGCGTCGATGATCCGGTAGTCGATGCAGCCGTCCGCCCTGGTCTCGACGATCACGTTGATGATGTCGGTGCCGATCGAGAAGCGTTCGCTGATCAAATTGCTGTCGCGGTTGTAACGCGAATCCGCGCGCAGCTCCGGCACGCCGGCCTGGGTGTCGCCGATCGGCGTCTCGCGGCCCTTGAGGTAGCCAACCACGCCGATCACGGCGGCAACCGCGATGATCGCCAGCGACGGCCCGCGCCCGGTGATGCGCGCGAGCCCGTCCCAGACCCTCGCGAGCTGCTGCTGGCGCCGAGCGACCCGCGCCCGGTAGCGGTCGGTCAGCGGCACGTAGGAGACCAGCACCGGCAGCAGCACGAGATCCGTCAGGATGATCACCGCGACGCCGAGGCTCGCGGTCACCGCCATCTCGCGGATCACCTGCACCGGGATCAGCAGGATGGTGACAAAACCGACCAGGTCGGACAGCAGCGCGATGATCGCCGGCAGGAACAGCAGCCGGAACGCGCGCCGCGCGGCCTCCTCGCTACCGAGCCCGGCCTGCGCCGCATCGCTGACCGCGCTGATCTTCTGCACACCGTGACTGGTGCCGATCGCGAAGATGATGAAGGGCACGAGGATGCCGAGCGGATCGACGCCGTAGCCGAGCACCACCAGCAGCCCGAGCATCCACACCATCGCGGTCAGCGAGCACACCACGGGGACCAGCGCGATGCGCCACGACTGGATGTAGACCCACACGAACAACAGCGTCAGCCCGACCGTGACGATTGCGAAGGTGATGACTGACAGCGCGCCCTCGGCGACCGCGCCGACGACCTTGGCAAAGCCGATCATGTGCACCGAGACCGGCACCTGCACCGCGACCTCGAGGCTCGAACCCTCGAGTCGCTGGCGCACCTTGCGCTCGAGCTCGTGGGAGATCTCGATGTAATCCACCGGCGCGCCGGTCTCAGGATCGGCGTCAAGGAGTTGCGCGCTGACCATCGCGCCGGAGAAGTCGTTGGCGACCAGGCGGCCGACGATGCCGGCCTTCAGGATGTTCTCGCGCACCCGCGCCAGCCCGGCGGCATCCGCGGTGAAATCGGACGGGATCACGTCGCCGGCCTCGATGCCGCCCTCCACCACCTCGGTGTAGCGCGTGTTCGGCGTCCACAGCGACTGCACGCGGGCGCGGTCGACGCCCTTGATGAAGAACACCTCGTCGGTGGCGATGCGGAGCGCCTCGAAGAACTCCGGCGTGAACATGTTGCCGTCGCGGGCGATCAGCGCAATCAGCACGCGGTTGGCGCCGCCGAAGTCACCCTTGTGGTCGAGGTAGGTCCGGATGTACTCGTGCTGCAGCGGCAACTGCTTGGTGAAATTGGTATCGAGCCGCAGGCCGGTGGCCGCGAGCCAGCCGAGCGCCGCGGTCACCAGCGCGAACAACACGAGGATCAGCCGGCGCTGGCCGAAGACGAGCGGCTCGAGCCGCGCGACCAGCGCGGATTCGCCGCCGGCCTTCATGGTGCCACCGCCGGCAGCGGCAGGCGGCGCACGCCGCTCTCCCCGGCCACGATCAGCGCTCCATCCGCGCCTGCCAGCACCGCCGAGATCGCCTTGCGGTTGTCCTGCTGGGTCAGCGCAAAGCTGTGCCCGCCGTCGCGGCTGATGAGCAGCACGCCGGTCATGCCCGAGATCACAACGGTCGCTGGATCGAGCCGCGCACCGGCAGTCAGCAGCGCCACGGTGCCGGTCGCGAGCTGCACCCAGTTCGTGCCGCCATCATCGGACCGGAACAGGTGGCCGCGCAGCCCGAAGGCCAGCAGTGCTTCGCCATCGAGCGGCAGGATCCCATGGAACGAGCCCTCGTAGGGCGAGGGCAGCTCGCGCCAGCTCGCACCGGCGTCGTCCGAGCGGAAGATGCGGCCGGCCTCGGCGCCGAGGTACAGGGCGCCTCCCGGCCCCCCAGCGAGCGCATTGAGGTGGAACTCGAGGCCGAGGTCGACGCCTGCATCCAGCTCGTCTTCCGCGACCGGCGGCAGTTCCGCACCCGGCAACGGTGCCGGCTCGAACACCATGGACGCCCAGTTGTGGCCGCCGTCGATCGTCGTGAGCACCGTGCCGTAGGCGCCGACCGCGACGCCGCGCTTTTCATCGGCGAGCCAGACATCGAGCAGCGGCTGGCCGTCCTCCGGCGTGAAATGCGCGCGTTCCCAGCGCTCCCCGCCGTCCCAGGTACAGAGGATGATGCCGGCATGCCCGACCGCGCAGCCATGCCGCGCATCGGCGAAGTGCACGGCATTCAGGTTGGCGCTGCCCGGCACCTGCACCTGGGTCCAGCTGGCACCTGCATCGGTGGAATAGAGCACATGCCCGCGCTCGCCGACTGCGAAGATGCGGTCCCCGGCGCGCGCCAGGTCGAGCAGCAACGAACGGGCGGCGAGTGGCGCGATGATCGAGGGCCGCGCCGCGGGATCCGCGCCGGCGTCGTCCTGCGGCAGCGCGGGCGCTGCCGCCACGAGCGCCAGCGTCGCAACCACCGCGCGCATCGTCAGCGCGTTCCGCGCCGCGCGATCGCCGCCGGGCTGAAGTCCGCTGGGGTTCGCTTGGCGCTGAAGTTGACCGTCATCGGCTCCTCGTTGTCGAGGCCGAGGGCCAGGTAGCGACCCGCCTGCAGGTCGTAGGTCAGCTCGAGCGTGGTCCAGAAGGTCGGAATCTCGTAGTAGTTGATCGAGTGTCCTTCCTGCACGCGCCACAGCTGGTCGCGGTTGTCGTAGCAGTCCACGACCAGCACCTGCCAGGAGTCCTCGTCGATATAGAAGGTGCGGCGCTTGTACAGGTGCCGCTGGCCGGGCTTCAGCACCGCGTCGACCACCCACACCCGGTGCAGCTCATAGCGCGCGTGCTGCTGGTTGATGTGCAGCGGCCTGATGATGTCGCTGTTCTTCAGCTTGCTGGAGTGCAGCGGATAGGCGTTGTACGGCACGATGATCTCGCGCTTGCCCACCAGCTTCCAGTCGTAGCGCTCGGGGCTGCCGTTGTAGATGTCGAGCTGGTCGGCGGTGCGCAGGCCGTCGCTGCCGGTGCCGGGGTTGTCGAAGGCGATGTTTGGCGCGCGCCGCACGCGGCGCTGGCCGGGGTTGTACAGCCAGGCCTTGCGGTGCTCCTTCGCCTGGTCGAGCGTCTCGTGCACCAGCAGGATCTCGCCCGCGAGCCGCGCCGGCGACAACGTCTCCTGGATGAAGTACAGCACCACGTTGTCGAGGCCGGCCTCGGTTGCACCCGGCAGGCTGTAGCCGACCATGGACTCGTCATGGAAACGCACCAGCGTGTGGCTGCCGGAGCGGGTCACCGCCGCCTGGCCGATCACGCGCTCGGCAACATCCACGCGGTAGCGCAGGATGTGGTTCCAGATGGCCTCGACGCCCTCGCCCGGCATCGGGAACGGGATGCCGATGATGGCGCCGGTGACGCCGGTGCCGCCGCCGGTGACCTTGGCGGTCGTGGCGTGGGCCTTCGTCGCATCGTAGATGCGCTGCGGAAACGCGGCACTGCGCCGGCTCGGGTAGACATCGATGAAGTAGCTGCCCTTGTAGGCTGTGAGCAGCGCCTGGTGGCCCGCTGTCAGGCTCTCCGCGTAGCGCGCCATGTTCGACGCATCGACGCGGTACAGCGGTTTGTCGCTCGCAAACGGGTCCGGGTGGTGGCCGCCCGACTGGAATGCCGGGAAGCCGGCTTCGGCCGCCGAACGGATGCCACCGGTCCAGGCCGGGATCGTGCCCGCGGCATTGCCGGCCTTCTCGGCGCCGATCGGTGTCAGCTCGGCACCGAGCCGTGCCGCCTGCTGCGGGGTCACGGCGGCTGCGGCCAGGCCAGCCACGCCGGCGGCCGCGAGCAGGCCGAGGCAGGTCGCGTTCCTGAAGTTGCTCATGATGTGCTCCGACCGCTGGTTCAGAACGAGTACTTGATCGTCGCCGCGACGAAATCGCGGTCACCGAGTTCGTTGTAGCGGTCCGCTCCACCGAACTTCGTGTAGCTGACATCGGCTTCCCAGGTCGCCTGCAGACTCGCGCCGACTCCCAGGGTAATGCCATAGCGTCCGTCGACGAAATTGCCGCCCGGCCCCGGCGTCGTGCCCGAGACATCGTGTGACCAGACCAGCCGCGGACTGAGGTTCCAGGGGCCGACGAGCCCGAGGTAATCGAAGCGCAGCGCCAGCCGGTAGCCCCAGGAAGTCGCATCGGCGAAACGATTCTGCGGCTCGACTTCGCCGAAGTGGCGGCTGGCCAGCAGGTCGTTGCCGGAGACCGATGTGCCGGGCCCGTTGAAGCGCAGCCCGCGCCCGTTCGGCCCGCCCGACAGCTTGTCCGGAAAGTCGCCAACGTGGGTGACGCCGGCCTCGATCACGGAAATCACCTGGGCCGCACCCAGCATCGGCGGGAAGGCCTTGGTCGCGGTCACCTGGGCCTGCCAGACATCGAAGACATCCCAGCCCTGCACCACCTGGTTCAGGCCGAAGCTGCCGAGCTGCCCGCAGCGCGCGATCGTCGGCAGCGCCGCAGTGCAAACCGGCGGTGGCGTGACGCCCTGCGCAGCGAGCGCCGCGGCCTCGAACGGTGTCAATGCCGCGAACAGCAGCTCGACGTCGTCGAACTGCAGCGGCACGTCCTGCCGCCAGGACACCTCGCCCTGCAAGGCAATGCCGGTGGTGCCGACCTGGGTGTTGAACGACAGGCCGAACATCCGGATGTCCTCCGGATACTGCGTGAAATAGCTCGCGGTCTTCGCGTACTCGTGGGTGGCAAGGTTGGTGGCCTGCGCGGTGATGTTGCCACCACCCAGCACCGTGTTACCGGCGATGGTTGCATACTGGGCCGCGGTCGCCAGCGACAGGTTGCCACCCGCACCAGCCGCAGTGTTGGCGCCGGCGTTGGCCGCGATCGCGACTGCCGTGCCGAGTGGCAGGCCCGCGGCGAGACCCTGCGCCGTCGCGATCGCCGCGGTCAGCGTGCCGAGCGAGTTCGCGAGGCCCGCCTGCGTCCCGGTACGACCACTGATCAGCGGCAGCTTGCTATGGTAATTGACGAAGTAGAAACCGAGTTCGGTACCCTGGCTGAAGCCGGGCAGGAACCAGCGCAGCGCCACGCCCCACTGGCCGGTGTCGGACGGCTCCTCGGTCGGACCGCGACCAACGGCCTGGAAATCCGGAATCAGCGGGCCACCCAGCGGCCGGAAATCCACACCCTGGTCCGAGAACGCGCCGAAGCCGAGGAACACCTGGCTGCCACCGCGCGGCACGAAGTCGTTGGCGGCAAAGAAGCTGCCGACCGGCTCCGGCTCGGTGCGGTCCCAGTCGAAGATCGCGATGGCCTCGGCGCTGAGGTTTTCGGTCAGCGCGTAGGAGACCTGGAACATCTCCTGCGGCAGGTAGGCCTCGCGGACTTCCGAGCCCGGCACACGCAGCGCCGAGACATCGAAATGATTGATCGCGTTGTTGATGCCGCCCTGGATGAAGGTGCTCTCGCCCCAGTTCACGACCTGGCGTCCGGCGCGCACGCCAAGCTCATGGCCGTTGAGATCCCAGCGGCCATGCGCGAAGGCATCCAGGAGCCGGACGTAGGAACCGGCGAGATTGCGACCGGATTCGCTGATCGGCGTACGTTCGGTCGGCTGCTCCTCGACCTCGTAGTCGTAGAGTGCCGAGCCGCGCACGAACAGGCCGTAGTTGCCGCGATCGAAGGCCAGCTCGGACACCGCCTTGAACGCGTTCGAAACGAGGCCCGTGTCGTAGTTGAGGTTGCCATCGTCGATGTTCGGGGAGCGGCCGCTGCCGCCGTCCGCGGTACCGACCAGGCGCGGATCGGGATGCTCGACCCGGTACAGCTGGCCCCAGGACAGTGTCGTGTTGAGGCTGATGTCCCAGTCGCCGGCGGTGAAATCGAGCGCCAAGGCCGCGCCCGGTGCGCCGGCTGCGGCGGCCAATGCAACGGCAACGGCGCGACGCAACGCGCGCGGCATGGATCGGCTGGCATGGTTGGTCATGGTGTTCCCCGGCACCTGGCCCGAACGGGCCGGGTCAGTATATCAGCGGCCCACCAGCGGCAACGCGGCGGACGCGCCTTTGCAGTGCAAAAGGCATCAGCTATGCGTGACCTGCAGGATGCTGTTGCGGATCTGTTCGGACAGCACGACGCGCGCATCGTCGGCAACCGCGAGCAGCGGGGCCTCGAAGGTCAGGCGTCCCTCCGCGTCGAGACTGATCACGCCGCGCCGGCGCAGCAGCTCGATGAAGGCCCGGAACATCGCCCGGTCGAAGAACTCAGGCGCCGCGAGCCCATACAGGATCGCCATGCGCTGCGCGGTCGTGACGCAGGACTGCTCCAGCGCCTCCGGCGTGAGCGCCGCGCTGCCGGCATGCAGCAGCAGTGCGATCGCCAGGTAATAGCGCTCGACGATCTGGATCGTCGCCTGCGCGAGCAGCGACAGGCGCACGGCCTCGCCGCTCCCGGTCGTCGGCCGCTGCCACGAGGCCCCGTCGGCACCCCGTTCCAGCAGCCGGTAGCGCGCCAGCGCGTCGAGTACACCGTCGACAACGCCCGGCAGCTCCTCCTCGCTCCAGCGCAGGAACAGCTCCTCGCGCACATAGGGATAGACGCGCCAGACCAGGCGGTGGACGTCCTCGTGGCGCACCACTGGATTGTTGAGGAATGCACAGGCCACGAGCGAAGGCAGCGCGAACAGGTGCAGCACGTTGTTGCGGTAGTAGGTCGCGAGCACGGCGTTGTGCTCGACCATGCGCAGCACGTCCCCGGCCGGGTGGCTGCGGCGCTCGAGCAGGCCCATCTGCTCGCCGCACTGGATGATCGCGGCGGCCGAGTCGCCGGTGACGTGCACCTCGGATGCGTACGGGAAGGCGCGCAGCAACTCGGCGTACAGCGCCAGCTGGCGCTCGAGATCGCCCTCGAGCAGCGCCTGGCGCGGGGTCGCGAGCAGCACGACGGCCAGCAGGTTGATCGGCGTCACCGCCACCGCCGCGTTGATCCGCTGCATGATCTCGGTCGCGACCGTATCGATCGCCCGGCTGAACCACTCCGGACGCGCGGCATCGTCGTGCGGCTCGGTGCGCCAGCCCGGCTGCAGCCGGTCCAGCACGCCGGCCAGCAGCAGCGGCTCGCCGAAGCTGACGTGCACCCGGCCGAGCTGCTGGCGCAGCTGCGGCAGCACCTTCATCAGGCCGCCGACGCTCTCCTTCTGCTTGGGCCGTCCCGACAGCTCGCCGACGTAGGTCGGCACCTCGAGCACCCGCTCATAGCCGAAGTTGGCCGGCACGTAGGCGACCGGCCGGCGTGGATCGCGCAGGAAGCTGCGCACCGTCATCGCCAGCAGCCCGGTGCGCGGTTTCAGCAGCCGCCCGGTGCGGCTGCGGCCGCCCTCGATGAAGAACTCGACCGGGTGACCGCGGCTCATCATGACGTCCACGTACTTCGTGAACACGACCGGGTACAGGCTCGCACCACGGAAGCTGCGGCGGATGAAGAACGCGCCGCCCATGCGCAGCAGGCGGCCGATCACCGGCAGGTTGAGGTTGATGCCGGCGGCGACATAGGGCAAGGCGTAGCCGCGCCGGTAGACCACGAACGACAGCAGCAGGTAGTCGATGTGACTGCGGTGACAGGGCACGTAGACGATCGTGCAGCCCGGCGGCAGCCGGTCGAGGTACTCGGCGTTGCGCACGTCGACACCGTCGAAGATGCGGGTCAGCAGCCAGTCCAGCACGCGTTCGGCAATGCGGACGAAGGTGTGCGAGTAGCCGGCGGCGATCTCGAGCGCGTGGCGGCGCGCGACGCGCAGTGCCGCCCGCCGCGCGATGCCGGACTCGCGCATCTCCTGGCGCACGGCCTGGCGGACCGCGCGGGTGCGCAGGACCTGCGCTACCAGCACGCGGCGCGTCGACAGGTCCGGACCGAGCGTATCCACCCGCATGTGCCGGAACTCGGCGCGCAGGTCCTTCAGCAGCCGGCGCGCGCCCCGCGCCCCATCGGTGCCGGGCGCCGCATACTGCCGCAGCTGCAGCGGCTCGCCGAAGCGGATCAGCGTGCTGCGGCCGTTGAAGACAATCGACAGCAGGCGCCGGAACGGGCCGGCCAGCGCCCAGTCTTCCGAGAGCACGAGTCGCAGCCACGAACGCTCGCGCTGCGGCGCCCGGCCCCAGTAGACGGCGACCGGCACCACGTCGAGCTCGAGCGCAGGATCCTGCGCGGCCACCGCGATGATCCGCGCGAGATCCGGCGGCATGCGCCGGTCCGGGCGCCGCCGCAGGATGCCGGCGTGGCGCTCCAGCGCGACGAATGAGCGCTCGAGCTGCAGGCCATCGAGCTGCAGGCGCCGGTCCGGACGGCGCAGCCCGCCCTGCAGGCAGACCTGCTCCACCGCGAGCCGATCCGAGAGATCAGGATCCTCGAAGACGTAGAGCACGGGTTGGGTCCGTCCGCGCAGGCGCTCGAATGCGTCCTCCGGTACCACGGCAGGACGCACGAACAGGCGCGAAAGGCCGCGCAGCAGCCAGAGCCAGCCGCGCTCGAGCCCCGCCGGCCAGCGCAGGCGCAGCTTCATTCCTCCGGCGCCGATCCTTCGGCGACATCGAGCTGGGACTTGAGCGCCTCCCGGTGCTGTTCCAGGGCGGCATTGGTCCGGTCGCGCGCCTGGTCCTGCGTGGCGACCAGATCCCCGAACACGGTGTCCTCCACCGCCATCGGTGGCTCCTGTGGCTCGGCCTCATCCTGGCCGCAGCCGGCCAGGGCCAGCGCCAGAACGGTCACGCCGGATGTCCAGACTCGCATCGCCCCGCTCCCCGATCGACAGGAGGGCCAGTTTAGCGCGATCGCGTGCCGGCGGTGCTGCCGGAGATTCACTGCCGCTTCGGCAGGTCCAGCGAGACCAGGAAATACTCGAACAGGTAATTGAGCAGCTTGAGCTCGCTGTGCAGCCCGTGATCGGTGTCGAGGATGTGCAGCGTCGCGCCGTATTCCCGCGCGAAGCGCAGGCTGTGGTCGACCGGCACGACTTCGTCGTGCCAGCCGTGGACGATGGTCTTCGGGCACGGTGCGGGCTTGGCGGTCAGCTCTTCGATCCCGGGCAGGTAGAACGCCGGCGCCATCAGGAACAGGCCGCGCGCGTGCAGCAGCGCCGAGGCGCAGGTCGCCACGTAGCCGCCGAGGCTGGAGCCGACCAGCACGAGATCGCCGCGGATGTCGCGACAGAAGCTCAGCAGCCGCGTGATGCGGTCACGCGGATCGGCCAGGCCGCGATAATCGACCGAGTCGACGTTCCAGCCCTCGCTGCGGGCCACTTCGGACATCACCGTGATCTTGGTCCCCCAGGGACCACTCTCCTGGCCATGCGAAAAGACGACGTGCCGGCCTGGCATCGCTTACTCCGTTCCCCAACCTTGTCGCCGCCGATGGTATCAGGGCGGCCGCGGCCGCCACAGCAGCTCGTCGAGATCCGCGACGTCCGTACCATTGACCGCAAGATCCACGCGACCATTGCGGAACCGCACGCCCTCCTGCGCGAGTCGCCGGCGCTGTTCCGCGTGCGCCGCCGATCCGGCGGGAAAGCTGATGGCGCCGCGGGCGTTCAGCACCCGATGCCAGGGCAGGTCGAGCGACCTGGGCGCCACCTTCAGCGCATGGCCGACGAGCCGGGCGCGCCTGGGGAGGCCGGCACGGCGAGCGATGCCGCCGTAGCTGGCCACCCGGCCAGGCGGGATGGCGGCGACCGCCTTCCAGATCCGCTCCAGCAGCCGCTGGTCCGCGCTCATGTTGCCGGAGATTGTAGGGTGCTATGGTGCCGGTGCGTGAACGAAGCCGACGAGAGAACCCAGGTCAACCCGCTGGGGAACCCTTGGGGCCTGCTGGCCTCATTGCCGCTGTTCGCCGGCCTGCCGCGCGCCGTCATCGACGCCGCGACGGCCGAGCTCGAATGGTTGTCACTGCCTGGCGGCGACCTGTTGTTCGAGGCCGGGGCGGCCGCCGATGCCGTGTATTTCGTCGTCAGCGGCTGCCTGGGCGTCTTTGCGCCCGACGGCGGGCTGATCGGCCGCGTCGGCGCGGGCCAGTGTGTCGGTGAAATGGGCCTGCTGGTGGCGCGCCCGCGGGCCGCAACCGTGCGGGCGCTGCGCGACTCGGATCTCGCGCGCCTGCCGGCGGATGCGTTCCACCGGGTGCTGCTGAACCATCCGGAGGCGATCCTGCGCCTGGCGCGCCTGACCGTCGAGCGTGTTGAGGAAACGCGCGCGCACCAGCCGGGCCAGCTCGCGCCGCGCACGTTCGCGATCCTTCCGCGCGATGAGGGAGTCGAGGTCGACGCGCTCGCACCGGGGCTCGTACAGGCACTGGGGCGCTACGGCCGGGTCGAGCTGGTCGGCGGCCAGCGGGCCATGAGCCACAGTGCCCAGTGGTTTCATGAACTCGAGTCGCGCAACGACTTCGTCGTCTATGCCGCCGATCCCGGGGACACGGCCTGGACCCGGCAGTGCCTGCGCCAGGCCGATGCGCTGCTGCTGGCCGCCCGCGCCGGGGTCGCCGCCGGGCCCTGGCCGGAACCGGAACATCACCCCGGCGCGTGGCGGCGCGCCGAGCTGCTGCTGCTGCACGAGGGCGGATTCACCACGGGCGCCGCTGCCCAGTGGCGCCGGCACCTGCCCGGCGTACCCTGCCATCACCTGCGCCGGCCCGAGGACAGTGCACGCATCGTGCGGCTGCTGACCGGCCGCGCGATTGGACTCGTACTGTCCGGCGGTGGCGCGCGCGGCTTTGCGCACCTCGGCGTCATCCGCGCACTGCGCGAGCACGGCCTGGCGATCGACCTGGCCGGCGGCACCAGCATGGGTGGCATCCTCGCGGCCGGCGTGGCCGCCGACTGGAGCGACGAGGAGCTGGTCGAGCGTTTCCGCCGCTGCTTCGTCGATACCAACCCGCTGGCCGATTTCACGCTGCCCCTGGTGTCGCTGGTCGCCGGCCGCAAGGTCGGCCAGTTGCTGCGCCGCGAATTCGGCGACATCGACGTCGGCGACCTGCCGCTGCCCTTCTTCTGCGTATCCTCGAACCTGACCACGGGCCGGGTCGCGGTGCACCGCGAGGGCCCGCTGTGGCGCTGGCTGCGCGCCTCGGTCGCGATCCCGGGCGTGCTGCCGCCGGTACTCCACGGTGGCGAGGTATTCGTGGACGGCGGCACGATGAACAACCTGCCGGTGGACGTGATGCGTGCGCAGGGCCGCGGTCCCGTCATCGGCGTGGACGCCGGCACCGACCGGGCATTCACGACCAACGTCGAGTCGACCGAGGCGCCGGCGGTGTGGAACCTGTTCCGTAGCCGGCGCGGCCGGCAGCGCCCGAACATCCTGCAGATCCTGTGGCGCGCCGGGATGGTCAACAGCGCTGCGGCGACTCAGGTGCACCGCGGCGAGAGCGACCTGCTGCTGACGCCGCAGCTCGAATCCCTGGACCTGCTGGACTGGCGCGCGTTCCAGCGCGCGATCGACATCGGCTACCGCGACGCCTGCCAGCGCCTGGCCGGCGAACTGCCGGCGGACCTGCGCGCCGCATTGCGCTGAGCGCGCGGCTACGGCTGGATGACCCCGGCCACCGGCAGGTCCAGCGCGGAGAGCAGCTGCGTGACCCCCGTGCGCGGCAGTCCCGACAGGTTCGGGCTCACGGCCTGCACGCGGCTGCCGCCGGCGCGATGGCTCACGATCCATGAATGGAATTCACCCGGGCGCGCCGCGGCAAATCCAAACAGCAGGTTCACCATGCCGCGCTCGCGGTACGGCCCGCGGTTGACCCGCTCGTCACACACGACATACCACCGGTCGCCCGGCTCGTGCCCGGCGAAGGCGCCCTGCTCCTCGAGCGCGGCAAAGAATGCGCGCACCTGCGCAGCGCCACGCTGCCAGGTCGGCGGCTCACTCGGTTCGAACAGCATCCAGCGCGTACCGCGCTCGATGCTGGCCACGATCATCTGGGCGAGGCGACGCCGGCCCAGCGAGCGCCAGTCGGCGGCAGCGGCCCCTGGACCCGCGAGCGTGCAGGTCTCTGGCGACCCGCGGTCCGGACGGCGGGTGGTCGGAACGATATTGACTCCAGCGGCAGCGAGTCGCAGGCGGTGATCGTCATCCACCGGGCACAGCGGTCGCAGCCCCGGCCGCAGGATCGCTTCCTCGCCGAGTGTCGCCGCCCAGACCGGCGTGTGCCCCGCGACCCGCGACAGCATGCCGGCCACGGCTGCCGACGGGGCAAAGGCCTCGAAGCGGCCCCGCAGCTTGTCGTAGGCCAGGAGGCGCGGGAAGAACATGCTGGCCGTGTCGCTCGGCAACGACCAGTCGCGCATGGCCGCGAGCGCCTGCGCCGCGCTGTCCCAGCCCTGCGGCGGATCGACCAGCAGCATCGCCCGGCGCTCCCGGCAGTAGCGATTCGCAACCAGCAGCACCCCAGGGCCCAGGTCGCGGTCGCGGGCCGGCGGCGGGATGCACAGCAGGTTGAAATTCTCGACGCCCGCGAGCGCGAACAATCCGGTAGCACGCGTCGCCGATCCGATCAGGTCGTAGTCGGATAATGGCCCGCCGTCGTCACCATCGGGACCCGAGGCGACATAGCCGGCAAGGCCACGCGGATCCGACGGGGGCGTCGGATCGGGGCGGCACGACGGCACTGGACCAGCCACGCGCGCAAGCTGCGAGTCGGCGAGGACCGCGACGACGAAGCGCGCGGCGGCCGGTCGTATCGACAACCGGCGGTGGATCTCCTGGTCCTCGATGTGCTCCGAGCCCGGTGCGCGCACCCGCTGCAGGACCAGGTTGAAGCGGTCGTCCTCGTTGTCGCCGATACCATCGTAGTCCACTGCGGCCCGCAGGAACTCGCGCGTGCCAGGTGCCCGCGCGCGCAGCACCAGCGTGTCCGGGCCGGCCGGCAGCGCCAGGCTGCAGCAGCGGGCCCCGTTGGCGACCCGCACGACGACGGCTGCGCGCCCACCGTTCTCGAAATACTGCTCGACGGCATAGGACAGCATGCTCGGCTGCCACAACCCGCCGAACACGCGCTGGAAATCCGCGAAGCTGCTGATCGACACCGGCTGGTCGAGCGGCCCCCGCAGGCAGCGGCCGACAAAGGCGGTAATGGCCGTGGGTACCGCCGCGATGGCCTGTTCGGCCCCGGCCTCCTCGCCTACCTGAATCCCGGCCTGCCGTTCCGCCACTGACTCCTCCCGCGGGGTGTACCGCAGGTTAGCACAGGCCACGATCAGCGCGGCGCGGCTGGTTTATGCTGTGCGGGTCCCTCCTCCCCTGGCTATCCGGACTGACCCCATGCATACGACCACCGGGCACTGGCGGCTCGGCCTGCTGCTCGCGCTGACCACCTCGCTGCTGTGGGGCCTGCTGCCGATCGCCATTGAAATCGTGCTGACGGACATGGATGCGTACACGATCACCTGGTGGCGATTCGTGATGTCCGCGGCAGGACTTGGCGCCTACCTCGGCTGGCGCCGGCAACTGCCGGCCATCGCCAGTGCCGGCCACCTGGGCTGGGCGCTGCTGCTGTTCGCATTGCTGACCATGATCGCGAACTTCGTGCTGTATGTCGTGGCGCTCGATCTCACCTCGCCCTCGGTCGCCCAGGTGCTGATCCAGATCGCCCCGCTGCTGCTGCTGCTCGGCGGCGTGTTCCTGTTCCACGAGCCGTTCGCACCGCGCCAGTGGCTCGGCTTCCTGCTGCTGGGCGCCGGCCTGCTGCTGTTCTTCAACCGACGGCTGCCGGAACTCGCCGAGCCAACGGTCGGTCTCGGACTGGGCGTCGTTGTGATGCTCGCCGCATCGATCTCCTGGGCCTGCTACGGGCTGGCCCAGAAGCGGCTGCTCCTGCTGTTCTCACCACCCCAGGTGCTGTGGCTGCTCTTTACCGGCGCGACGCTGCTGCTGTGGCCCGCCGCCCGGCCCGCCCAGCTGCTGGATCTCAACGAACTGCAGCTGTGGATGCTGGCGTTCTGCGGTGCCAATACCCTGATCGCCTATGGCGCCTTCGGCGAGGCGCTGCGCCACTGGGAAATCAGCCGGGTCAGCGCGATCCTGGCGACCGCACCGCTGTTCACGATCATTTCCATGTGGCTGATCGGCTGGTCCGGCTGGAACCTGGTCGCTCCGGAGGGCCTCAATACGGCCAGCGTGCTCGGTGCCCTGGTCGTGATCACCGGCTCGATGATCTGCGCGCTGGCTGCGCGTCCGGCACCGTAGCTCAGTTGGTACCGTACTGGCTCTCGTTACCGTCCCAGCTCGCACCCTGGGGCAGCGCGTTGCGCACCCGCGGCGCGGCGGCCAGCACTGCCTCCGGGGCCGGCGCGGCGCCTGGTCCGGCGGGCAGCGCGAGCCCGCGCGGCTCGGCGGCGGCCCTGGCAATGGCCGGCCAGTCGAGCGCGTCCGCCTGCTGTGCAATCTTCTTCCAGCGCGGCGACTTGTCCTGCGCCGCACGCCGGCGCAGCGCGCGCGGCACGTCCGACCAGTCACGCTTGTCGTCAGCCAGCGGCTGGTAGGCCTGGAACACCGCCTGTCCCTGGCGCCAGCCGAGCAGGTACGGCTGGTTGACGACCGTCACGCGCGTGCCGACCGGGACGCTGTCGTACAGCTGCGCGATGTCCTCGGGATACAGGCGGATGCAACCGTGGCTCGCCCGCATGCCGACGCCGGGCGGCTTGTTGGTGCCGTGAATCAGGTAGCTCGGCCAGCCGAGCCGCAGCATGTGCCGGCCCAGCGGGTTGTCCGGTCCCGCCGGAACCTTGGCCGGCAGGATGTCGCCGTCGCGCTTGTGTTCGCTCCGCACCGACTGCGGAGGGATCCACACCGGATCCTTGACGCGCGAGACCACCTTGGTCGCACCCTCGGGTGTCGCCCAGCCGATCTTGCCAATGCCGACCGGATGCGTGATCACCTCGACCGGAGCGCCCTTCTCGTGCTTCGGGAAATAGAACAGCCGCATGGCCGCCAGGTTCAGCACCAGCCCTTCGCGCGGGCCATCGGGCAGGACGTATTCGGTCGGCAGCACGATGGGCGTGCCTTCCTTCGGCAGCCAGGGATCCACGCCCGGGTTGGCACGGACGATCTCCTCGTAGCCGACGTTGAAGCGCCGCGCAATGTCGGAGAGCGTATCCGCCTGGCGCGCGACCGTGAGCTGCAGCTGGCCGATGACATCCTGGTCCGGGGCGACGATGAAACGGTGCATCGCCTGCGCAATCGGCAGTTCGGGCGGCGGCGCCGGTGCCGCGGGCGGCGGCGGTGGCGGTGGCGGCGGCTTGCGCCACAGCGAACCGAAGGGAGCGCAGCCGGCAATACCAGCCAGGATCACGGCGATCAGGAATCCCTTTGCTGCAGGAGCCATGATACGCATGCGGGTAAACGTTCCCTTCTGTAAAACCCGGTAGGATACTGGCACCCCGTTAGACCTCCAAATATTACTGTAGTACTTGACTACTACACCACAACAAATGTAGGCTCTCGACCCGTCCCATCCCGCTGGCGGAGCCATCTGATGAAGAAGAAGACAGTCGCCATCATCGCAGCCGCCGTCGTCGGCGTCGCGATCGCCGCCGGCCTGGTCGTGCGTGGCCGTGGTGAAAAACCCCCGGAAGTACGCACCACGGAGGCCAGCCTGCAACGGGTCGTCGAACGCATCAACGCGACCGGCAAGGTGCAGCCTCGAACCCAGGTCAAGATCAGCGCCGACGTCAGCGCGCGGATCATGCGCCTCGGCGTGAAGGAAGGCGACCGGGTCGAGCAGGGGCAATTCCTGGTCGAGCTCGATCGCGAGGCCTACCTGGCAGCGGTCGAAAGCGCCCAGGCCAACGTCCGCTCCGCCGAGTCGGGGGTCACGCTGGCCCATGAAAACCTGCTGCAGGCCGAGCGCGAGCTGCGGCGCGCCCGCGAGATCGTCGCGCGTGGCCTCGATTCGCAGGCTCGCCTCGATGCCGCCGATGCGGCCTTCAAGGTCGAGGCTGCCCGCCATGAGGCAGCCCGTGGCGACGCCGCCCGGGCGCGCGCGGCGCTGAAGCAATCGCGCGACTCGCTGGCCAAGACCTCGATCTACGCGCCGATGAGCGGGGTAATTTCGGAGCTGCGGCGCAAACAGGGGGAAATCGCCATCGGCTCGCAGTTCCAGGAAGACGTGATCCTGGTCATCTCGGACCTGTCGGTGATGGAAGCGCAGCTGGACGTGGACGAGAACGACATCGTCCGGGTCGCGGTCGGCGACCGGGCCGAAATCGAAGTCGACGCGCTGCCGGACCAGGTGCTCACCGGGACCGTCTACGAGATCGCCAGCAGCGCGAAGACCCACGGGACCGGTGCCCAGGGACAGAACCAGAGCCAGACCCAGAAGACCGAGTTTCTCGTCAAGGTGGCGATCGAGAACCCGCCGCTGGAGCTGCGCCCCGGCATGACGGCCGCCGCCGACATCACGACCGAGACCCGCGACTCGACCCTGAGCGTGCCGATCCAGTGCGTGACCGTCCGGACCCTCGACCAGCTGGAAGAGGACCAGAAGAAGGCCGGGGAAACCGCGGACTTCAAGGCCGACAAGGACGGCTTCGTGCAGTTGCTGTTCGTGCTGCAGGACGGCAAGGCGATGGCGCGACAGGTTGCGACCGGCATCCAGAGTGACAACCTGATCGAGGTCACCTCAGGCCTGAAGGCGGGCGAGACGGTGATCTCCGGCAGCTACCGGGCCATTTCGCGGGACCTGCGCCACGGTGCCGCCGTCCGCGTGAACAATGAGGCGGAAGAGTCGGAGCGGACCTGATATGAACCGGATCGCCCCGGCCGCCGCCCCCGTGCCGACGCTGCAGCTCGAGGACATCGTCCGGACCTATGTCATGGGGGCGACCGAGGTCCAGGCCCTGCGCGGCGTGTCGGTCGCGATCCAGCGCAACGAGTACGTCGCGATCATGGGTCCGTCCGGATCCGGCAAGTCGACGCTGATGAACCTGATCGGCTGCCTCGACCGGCCAACGTCCGGCCGGTACCTCCTCGAGGGCCAGCCGGTCGGCGAGATGAGCGATGACGAACTCGCCGACATCCGCAACCGCAGGATCGGCTTCGTATTCCAGACCTTCAACCTGCTGCCGCGGACCAATGTGCTGCACAACGTCGAGCTGCCGCTGATCTACGCCGGAATCCCGCGCGCCGAGCGCCGGGAGCGGGCCCTGGCGGCCATCGCCCGGGTCGGGCTGGCGGACCGGGCGCTGCACCGGCCCAACGAGTTGTCCGGCGGCCAGCGCCAGCGCGTCGCGATCGCGCGCGCCCTGATCGGCAATCCGGCGATCCTGCTCGCCGACGAGCCGACCGGCAACCTCGACAGCCGCACCGGTGCGGACATCATGGCGATGTTCAACGAACTGCACGCCTCCGGACAGACCGTCATCCTGATCACGCACGAAGACGACATCGCCGCGCACGCGGCGCGGACGATACGGCTGCGCGACGGGCTCATCGAGAGCGACCAGTCCCGCGCGGCGGCCGGGGCGCGGCCAGCGTGAGAATCGGCCTCGAACTGACCGAGGCGGCCCGCATTTCCTGGTCGGCGATCCAGGCCAACCGGGGCCGCGGCGCACTGACCACGCTCGGCATCATCATCGGCATCACCGCGGTCATCACCACGATGACCGCCGCCAACGGGCTGGCCCGGACCTTCCGCGAGGCCTTCTCGACCGTCGGCGCGGACGTGCTCTACGTCTCGCGGATGCCGTGGGTGATCGTCAATGACTTCTGGATGTACCGCAACCGCCCGGCGGTCGAGCTCGACGACAGTGAGCGGCTCGCCGAGGCCATGCGCGGTCGGGCCATCGTCAATCCGACGGTCGACACCTCGCTGCCGACGCGCTATCGCGGCAGCACCCTCGACTCCACCCAGATCGTCGGCACGACCGAGAAGCAGATCGTGGTCTCGAGCGCGGTGCCGGCCGCCGGACGGTTCCTGATGCCCTTCGACGTGCGCCAGCGCCGCATGGTCGCCGTGATCGGCCACGAGGTCCGGGAACGGCTATTCGGAACTGTCGATCCGATCGGCCGCAAGGTCTACCTCGGCGAGCACGTGTTCCGGGTCGTCGGCGTCATGGAGAAGCAGGGTGGCGGCTTCCTGGGCGGTCCGAACTTCGACCTGCAGGTCTTCGTGCCGGTATCCACCTTCGTCAAGGTCTTCGGCGGCCGCAGTCGCGACCGCAGCGTCACCATCGCCGTCAAGGCACTGAGCCACGAGGCCCTGCCGGAACTCGAGCACGAGATCACCGGCGAGATGCGCAAGATCCGCCGGCTGCGCCCCGGGCAGCCGGAGAACTTCTCGATCAACCGCCTCGACACGCTGATGGACGCCTACAACAACGTGATGGGCGTGGTACTGGCGATCGGACTGCTGGTGACCGGCATCGCGCTGTTCGTCGGCGGTGTCGGCGTTACCAACGTGATGTTCGTCTCGGTTATGGAACGCACGCGCGAGATTGGCATCCGCAAGGCGCTCGGTGCCCGCCGGCGCGGCATCCTGCTGCAGTTCCTGATCGAGGGCGGCATCATCTGCCTGTTCGGCGGGCTCGCCGGCATCCTGCTCGCCTGGCTGATCACGCTGCTGATCAACGCGACGCTGATGCCTGCCAGCCTGTCACCCGGCATCGCGGCGACCGCGATCCTGATTGCGCTCGCGGTCGGCATGCTCGCCGGACTGGCCCCGGCCTGGAAGGGCGCGCGGCTGGACCCGATCGAGGCGCTGCGCCATGAATGAGCCTGGCGGCCGGGAGCCCTGAGCATGCACTGGTACGACACGCTGCTGATGTCACTCGGCGCCATCCGCGGCAACCGGCTGCGTTCCGCGCTGACCCTGTCCGGCATCGTGCTCGGCGTCGCCTCGATCATCGGCGTCATGACCGGCATCGCCGTGATCCAGGCGACGATGGAAGCGGAGATGAGCGTGCTCGGTGCCCAGACCTTCCAGGTGCAGAAGTGGCCGGCCGGTGGCTTCACGACCGACGAGCAGCGCAGGATCGCGATGCGGCGGCCGCCGCTCAGCCTCAGCGATGCCGATGCCATCCGTCGCCACGGCACGCTCGTGGACCTCGTCGGTTCGGAACTCTGGGAATTCGGCAGCACCGTCCGCTACGGCGGCGAATCCACCGAGGCCAACATCAACATCTGCGGCGGCGATCCGCAGTACCCCGAGAACAATACGCATTTCGTCGCCACCGGGCGCAATCTCGCCGAGATCGACCTGCGCTCCGCGCGGCGCGTGGCCGTGATCGGCGCGGGCCTGGCGGAACGCTTCTTCCCCTACATCGACCCGGTCGGGCGCGAGATCCAGGTCGACGGTCGCAGCTTCGAGGTCATTGGCGTGTTCGCGCCCAAGAAGAGCGCGTTCGGCGGTGGCTACGACAACTACGTGCTGATGCCGCACAGCACCTTCGTCCAGGCCTACGGCCCGCTCGACCGCGAGGGCTTCCCGCGCTCGACCAACATCACGGTGCGGGCCCGCAGCCCGCAACTGGTCAACGACGCGATCGAGGAGACCCGGCAGATCCTGCGCCGGGTCCGCAGCGTGGCACCCGGCGACCCGGACAACTTCGAGTTCTTCAACAGTGACAGCCTGATCGAGACCTTCAACAAGACGACGCTCGGGGTCCGCATCGGCGCCTTCGTGCTCGGCATCATCGCGCTGGTGGTGGCCGGCGTCGGCATCATGAACATCATGCTGGTATCGGTCACCGAGCGGACCCGCGAAATCGGCATCCGCATGTCGATCGGTGCCCGGCGCAGCAGTATCCTGCGGCAGTTCCTGCTGGAGGCCGTGATCCTGTGCAACGTCGGCGGGCTGATCGGGATCCTGCTGGGCTTCGCGCTCGGCAACGTGGTCGCGGCCTTCGCGGCCTTCGAGGTCTCGGTCCCCGTGGAGTGGGCCGTGATCGGCCTGCTGTTCTGTTCCGCCGTCGGCATCGGCTTTGGCCTGATGCCGGCGATGCGGGCCTCGCGCCTCGACCCGGTCGAGGCGCTGCGGCACGAATAGTGCCGGCAAGCCGGCAAGAAAAAGCCCCGGGGAGCGCCCGGGGCTGGAATGCGGACTGTCGCAAAAGCTCTGAGTCCGCCAGGGGATGCCGTACAGGAGCGACTCAGCCATCATCCTGTGAATTGGAGCTTAGCCGCTGCCGCCGGGGCAGAACGTGAGCGAGCGCACAGTCCCGCCGAATTCCGCGCCGCGCTACATCACCCCAGCTGGCGAGCGCCGGCTGCGCGCGGAACTCGACCAGCTGTGGCGCGTCGAGCGACCCGCGGTCACCCAGGCGGTGGCCGAGGCCGCCGCCCAGGGCGACCGCTCCGAGAACGCCGAATACACCTACGGCAAGCGGCGGCTGCGCGAGATCGACCGCCGGATCCGTTTCCTGCGGGGTCGCCTCGAGGGCATGGTCGTCGTGGGGCAGCCCCCCTCGGACCTGGCCCGGGTCTTTTTCGGCGCCTGGGTCAGCCTCGCCGATGAGAGCGGAGCGCAGCGGCGCTACCGGATCGTCGGCCCGGATGAATTCGATCACGGCGAGGGCTACATCAGCATGGCCTCGCCGCTCGGTCGCGCCCTCCTCGGCCGGCGGGTCGGCGATACGATTGAAGTCCGCGTGCCGGCCGGGCCGCAATCGCTGCGGATCGAAGCGGTCGAATATCCGCCCGCGGTCGACGCCGGTTGAGCGCGCCGCTCAGAGCACGCGAATGTTGCGGAATTGCCAGGGATCGCTCTCGTCCAGATCCTCGGGAAACAGGCGCCCGCGGTCGGTGAGCGGCGTCCACTCCGTGTAGCGACCGACCACCGGGCCGAGATACGGCATGCAGATCTCGAGGTTGCGGCGAAAATCGATGTCGTCCGGCTCGACCACCCCCAGGGCCGGGTTCTCGATGGCCCACACCATGCCGGACAATGCGGCCACGGTGACCTGCAGCGACGTGGCACTGTTGTGGGGCGCGAGCTGCCGCGCTTCGTCGATCGACAGCTGGGAGCCATACCAGTAGGCATTGCGACCGTGCCCCGCGAGCAGCACGCCGAGTTCGTCGATACCGGTCGTGATGTCCTCCATCATGATCCGCTTGCGCTCCTGCATCTGGTAGTTCCGGCCGCATAGCTCATGCACCGACAGCACCGCGTTGTCCGACGGGTGGTAGGCATAGTGCACGGTCGGACGGTAGTGCACGCGCTCGTGCTCGCGCACCGTCAGCAGGTCCGAGATCGAGATTGACTCGCCGTGCGTGATCAGGAAGCCGTGGAAACAGCCGGCCAGCGGCGTCCAGGTCCGCACCCGGGTCGCGCAGCCCGGCTGCATCAGGAAAATCGCGCTACGGCGCCCGAAATCGTGCTGGCGGCCGTCGCGCGGAAAGTGCCGCTCATGCGTGCCCCAGCCAAGCTCGGCGGGCTGGCTGCCCTCGCTGACGAACCCGTCCACCGACCAGGTATTGACGAACTCGCCGGGCATCTTCGGCCGGCTCGAGACCTGGGAGTCGCGCTCTGCGATGTGAATGACCTTGACGCCGAGGTTCATCGCCAGCGCCGCCCATTCCTCGCGGCTCGCCGGTTCAGGGCTCGCGTGGCCCGTGTCCGCGGCGATATCGAGCAGCGCCTGCTTGACGAAGTGCGACACCAGCCCCGGATTCGCGCCATGGGTGATGACCGCGGTCGGCCCGCCGGGATGAGTGCGCCGCAGCTCGAGGGTTTCCTCGCGCAGCGCATAATTGGTGCGACGGCTGGCCGGGAGATTGGGATCGGTGTAGCCCCCGGGCCAGGGTTCGATACAGGTGTCCAGGTACAGCGCCCCGGCCTCGTGGCAGAGCTTGATCAGCGCGATGCTCGAGACGTCGACCGACAGGTTCAGCACGAAGTCGCCGCGCCCGACCAGCGGCTCGAGCACGTGACGGTAGTTCTCCCGAGTCAACGGGTGGTTGACGAAGCGGATGCCATACTCGGCGGCTTCGGCGCGCCCACTGTCATCCGCGGTCACGATCGTGATACGGTCTGGCGTCAGTCCGCCGATGTGTCGCAGAATCAGCGGCAGCACGCCCTGGCCGATGCTGCCGAAACCGATGAAGATGAGGCGGCCGGGGAAGTAGGTATGGATCCGGTGCTGGGTCATGATCTGGAACTTTCCATGCTGGCAGGCGACCTGGAAGTGGAATGTACCGTAACTCGGCCGTCTCGTGCGACGGCGCCGCGCCGGTACCGATGAGCGCGGCTTCGCGGCGGTACCCGGCGCTGCTGCTGGTGCTGTTCACGGCGCTGTGGCTCGCGCTCGCGATCGACCCGGTCTACCGGCAGGACTGGCTGCTCGAGAACCTGCTGGTGGTCATCGCCATCCCCATCCTGGTCGCGACCAGCGGGCGGCTGCGCTTCAGCAATGCCACCTGCAACTGCCTGTTCCTGTTCTTTGCGCTGCATTCGATCGGCGCCCACTACACCTATTCACTGGTGCCCTACGACGAGTGGTTCCAGGCGCTCTGCGGCCAGTCGCTCGACGCGCTGCTCGGCTTCGAGCGCAACCACTACGACCGCCTGGTTCATTTTCTCTACGGCCTGCTGATCACCCCGGCCGCAGTCGAGCTGTTCGCCCATTACGGGCGCTACCCGAGGTCCTGGGCGGTGCTGTTCCCGTTCCTGTTCATGGCCGCGCATTCCACCATCTACGAGCTGGTCGAGTGGGGCGCGGCGCTGATCTTCGGCGGCGATCTCGGCCAGGCCTATCTCGGTACCCAGGGCGACGTCTGGGATGCGCAGAAGGACATGGCGCTCGCGATGTCGGGCTCGGTGCTCACGCTCGTGATCCTCGCGCTCGCGGGCCGGCTGCCGGTGCGACGACCGGCATGAGAAATCCCGCGATGCCCACGACCCTGGTCACGACGGCCGAACTCGCGCGACATCTCGACGATCCGCACTGGCTGCTGCTGGACTGCCGCTTCGACCTTGCCGACCCGGGGGCTGGCGAGGCCGCCTGGCGCGCAGGCCACATCCCGGGCGCCCTGCACGCGGATCTCGATCGCGACCTGTCCGCACCGGTGACGCCGGCCACCGGACGGCATCCGCTGCCGGCACCGACGGATTTCGCGGCCACGCTCGCGCGCTGGGGCGTGGGGCCCCGGACCCAGGTCGTCGCGTATGACGCTGGCGGCGGCATGATCGCGGCGCGGCTGTGGTGGATGCTGCGCTGGCTGGGGCACGACGCTGCCGCGGTCCTCGATGGCGGCCTCGCGGCGTGGGTCGCCGCCGGGGGCACGCTCGTGACCGGGGCCGCTACGGCACGCCCGCCGGCCGGCTTCGCTGCACGGCCGCGGCCAGGGATGGCTTGCGATGCCGACGAGGTGCGCCACGCGCTCGCGGCCGGCGCCGCGCTCGTCGACCTGCGCGCGGCGGAACGCTTCAGCGGCGAGGTCGAGCCGCTCGATCCGGTCGCCGGCCATGTTCCGGGGGCCATCAACCTGCCCTTCCAGCTGCAGCTCGACGCAGGGAACCGCCTGCGCCCCGCCGCCGAGCTCGCCTCGCTGTGGCGCGAGCGGATCGGCACACGTACCGGAACGGAGCTCATCTGCATGTGCGGATCCGGGGTGACCGCCTGCCACGGACTGCTCGCGCTCGAGGTCGCGGGAATCCGGGGCGCCCGGCTCTACGCCGGTTCCTGGAGCGAGTGGATCCGCGATCCACAGCGCCCGGTCGCGAGCATTTACATCCGTGGCGGTTCTGCTATCGTCCGCGCCCGGTAGCGGTCGAGAAGGTCCGGGCCTTGGAAAACACGACGCGCGGCGCGGCAGCGACCCGCCCCTGGACCATCGAGGATTCCAGCGAACTCTATGCCGTACCGGCCTGGGGAGCTGGATATTTCGCCATCAACGCCGCCGGCCACGTCGTCGTGCGTCCGGACCGGGATCCGGTGCGCGAGATCGACCTCTACGAAGTCGTGCGCGAGCTGGGTGCGCGCGACCTGACGGCACCGATGGTGATCCGCTTCTCCGACATCCTGCGGCACCGGTTGCGCTCGCTGCACGAGGCCTTCGCGGCGGCCATCACCGAGAACGACTACCACAACCGCTATGCGGCGGTGTACCCGATCAAGGTCAACCAGCAGCGGCTGGTCGTCGAGGAGGTGTTCCGCGGCAGCGCCGAGCTCGGCTTCGGCCTCGAGTGCGGATCCAAGCCCGAGCTGCTCGCGGTGATGGCGATGACCGAGGACGCTCCCGACCGGCTCATCATCTGCAACGGCTTCAAGGATGACAGCTACATCGAGGCCGTGATCCTCGCGACCAAGCTCGGGCGCTCGATCATCCCGGTGATCGAGAACTTCTCGGAACTCGACTACATCCTGCGCCACGCCGAGAAGTACCAGGTGCGGCCGCAGATCGGCGTGCGGGTCAAGCTGGCCGCCGAGGGAGTCGGCCGCTGGCGTGATTCGGCCGGCGACCGCTCCAAGTTCGGGCTGTTCACCACCGAGATCCTCGAGCTGGTCGAGGTGCTGCGCTCGCATGGCATGCTGGACTGCCTGAAGCTCGTACACTGCCACCCGGGCTCGCAGCTGCACGACATCCGCCGCGTCAAGGACGCGGTCAACGAGCTCGCCCACGTCTATGCCGAGCTCGCCCGGCTCGGCGCGGGGCTCGAATACATCGACGTCGGCGGCGGCCTCGGCGTCGACTACGACGGTTCGCGCACCAACTTCGAGTCCTCGACCAACTACTCGCTGCGCGAGTACGCGAGCGACGTCGTCTACCGCGTGGCCAGCGTCTGCAACGCGCGTGGCCTGCCGCACCCGGTGATCATCAGCGAATCCGGCCGGGCAATCGCCGCGCACCACAGCCTGCTGGTGTTCAACGTGCTGGGCGCGCTGCGGCTCGACCGCTTCAGCGTCCCGGACCGGGCGGTCGTGGACGATGGCCACCTGCCGCAGCCGGTCGCCGACCTGTTCGACGCCTGGGAGACGGTCAGCGAGCGACGCCTGGTCGAGTGCTGGCACGATTCGCAGCAGGCCCGCGAGCAGGCGCAGCAGATGTTCAGCCTCGGCTACCTCAGCATCGAGATGCGCAGCCTCGCCGAGCGCCTGTACTGGTCCACCTGCGCGCGGGTCCGCGACGTCACGCGCCGGCTCGGACGCGTGCCCGAGGAGCTGGACGGACTCGAGGCGGTGCTGTCCGACACCTACTTCTGCAACATGTCGGTGTTCCAGTCGCTGCCCGACAGCTGGGCCATCGACCAGCTGTTCCCGATCCTGCCGCTGCACCGGCTGGACGAGCGGCCGCAGCGCGCCGCGGTGCTCGCCGACATCACCTGCGACTCGGACGGCAAGATCGACCGCTTCGTTTCGCTGCGGGACATCAAGCGCGCGCTCGAGGTGCACGAGCTGCGCCCCGGCGAGGACTACTATCTCGGGGCCTTCCTGGTCGGCGCCTACCAGGAGACGCTCGGCGACCTGCACAACCTGTTCGGCGACACGCATGTCGTGCACATCCGCCTGGACGAGGAACACGGCTGGTGGATCGAGGAGATCGTCAAGGGCGATACGGCGAGCACCGTGCTCGGCTACATGCAGTACGACACGGACGAGCTCTATCCGCGCTTCGCCCGCGACTGCGAGCGCGCGATGCGCGACGGCCGGCTGTCGGTCGCCGAGGGCCAGGCGCTGAAGCGCTTCTACGAGTCGGAACTCGCCGGTTACACCTACCTGGAGCCCGACGGCGCCAGCTGAGCCGGGCTTGCTGGAGCACGGCGCGCCGATGCGCTATCTTGTATCTTCGATACCAGTTTAAGGACCGGAGTGACCCATGCTCTCACCCAGCCGCTGCCTGCCCGCCACGATCCTCGTGCTTGCCGCGCTGCTGGCCAGCGCCTGCGCCAGCCAGCCGGGGGCAAGCCCGGCCGGTACGGCCCTGCCGGTCACTGATGCGAAGACCCTGGCCCTGCTCGATGCCACGCTGGCCGGCGACCACCGTTCGGCGGCCAACCGTGCCCGCGATGCCTGGCGGCACCCGCGCGAGACCCTCGCGTTCTTCGGGCTGCGCCGCGAGATGACGGTCCTGGAGATCTGGCCGGGCGCCGGCGGCTGGTACACCGAGATTCTCGCCCCGCTGCTGCGCGAGCAGGGCCGCTACATCGCCGCGAGCTGGGATCCGGAGGGAGCGAGCCAGTACGTGCAGGACGGACTGAAGGCCTATGCCGACAAGCTGGCCGCGCGGCCCGACCTGTACGACCGGACCACCGTGACGGCACTGCAGCATCCGGGCGCGATGCAGCCGGTGCAGCCCGGCAGCGTGGACCTGGTGCTGACCTTCCGCAACCTGCACAACTGGATGGCTCGCGACGCCGCCGCGCCGATGTTCGCGGCCATGTTCGCGGCGCTGAAGCCGGGCGGGATCCTCGGCGTCGTCGAGCACCGCGCCGCCGACAACGCGCCACAGGATCCGCAGGCGCGCTCCGGCTATGTGCGCGAGGACTATGCGATCGCGCTGGCCGAGGCCGTGGGCTTCGAGCTGGTCGCGCGCAGCGAGATCAACGCCAACCCGCGCGACACCAAGGACCATCCGCGTGGAGTCTGGACGCTGCCGCCCACGTATACGCTCGGCGATACCGACCGCGAGCGCTACGCGGCCATCGGCGAGAGCGACCGGTTCACGCTGCGCTTCCGCAAGCCGGCACGCTGACTCACCACAGCGCCCGCAGCCGCGCGGTGACATCCGTGCGCGCGTCACCGGCCGGCGCGGGCGCCGGCGCGCCCGGCGGGGTTTCCGCCCAGCTCAGCTGCTCGAGCGTCGCCAGCACCTCCGGGACCAGGAAGCGGCTGCGCGCACCGTAGACGTGGCCATCACCGGTCGGTGACTGCCGGGTCACGTAGTAGCGCAGCGGCTCGAGCAGGTGCAGCTCATCGCGCGCACGGGTCATCGCCACGTAGAGCAGGCGTCGTTCCTCGTCGAGCGCCGCCGCGCTGTCGGTGGCGAACTCCGAGGGAAAGTTGCCGTCACTGACGTTCAGCACATGGACCGCATCCCACTCCTGGCCCTTGGCTGAATGCACCGTGGACAGCACGAGGTAATCCTCGTCCCGCAGCGGATCGCCGGCGAGGTCCCCGCTCGCCTGCGGCGGATCGAGCGCAAGCTCCGTCAGGAAGCGCTCGCGGCTCGCGTACTGCGGCGCCAGCTGCCCGAGCTTCTCGAGATCGGCCGCGCGTACCCCCGGCGCCTCGTACAGGCGCTCGAGCTGCGGCCGGTACCAGCCGGCCACGCGGGCCACCTGGCCGGGCCAGGGCGTGCCCGGCCGCGCGAGCGCACTGATCAATTCCGCGAACACCGGCCAGTCGGCCACGGCAGCCGGTGGCGCGGCGAAATCCGCCAGCGCCGCTGGCCGATGAGCGGCCGCGGCAAACTGCTGCCAGCAACGGCTGGCGTTGGCCGGACCCATGCCCGGCAGGAGCTGCAGTACACGGAACGCGGCGAGGCCGTTGCGCGGATTATCGGCCCAGCGCAGCACCGCAAGCAGATCCTTGACGTGCGCAGCCTCGAGAAAGCGCAGGCCACCGTACTTGACGAAGGGGATATCGGCACGCAGCAGCTCGATCTCGAGCTGGTCGCTGTGGTGGGCGCTGCGGAACAGCACGGCCTGGCGGCGCAGCAGCGTGCCCTCCTCGCGACGCCGCAGGATGGCCTGCACGACGTAGTCGGCCTGCTGGCGTTCGTCCTGCACGGTAACCAGCCGCGGCCGGGCTCCGCCGCCGCGCGCTGCCAGGAGCGTCTTGCGGTATTGCCGGTTGCTGCCGGCCAGCAGCGCATTGGCGGCGTCCAGGATCGGCTGGGAGGACCGGTAGTTACGCTCGAGCACGATGGTCGCGGCCGGCGGCGTGCAGCGGGTCGGGAACTCCAGGATGTTGTCGACCGTCGCCGCGCGAAAGGAATAGATCGCCTGGGCGTCGTCGCCAACCGCCGTGATGCCGGCGCCGCCGGGCTTCAGCGCCAGCACGATCTCGGCCTGCAGCCGGTTCACGTCCTGGTATTCGTCGACCAGCACCTGGTCGAAGCGCGCCCCGACCTCCGCGGCCAGCGCCGGATCCTGCATCAACGCATGCCAGCACAGCAGCAGGTCGTCATAGTCGAGTGCATGATGCTCCAGCTTGCGCGCGACGTAGTCGCGGAACAGGTCGCGCAGCTCCCCGGCCCGCTCCGCGCACCACGGGAAGTGCACCTCCAGCACGCTCTCGAGCGGCTGCCCGCTGTTGACGCAGTGCGAGTGGATCGCGACGCAGGTGTCCTTGCGCGGGAAGCGGCGCCGGCCCTCGGCCAGGCCACGCTCGTGGCGCACGAAGTCCATCAGCTCCGCTGCGTCGCCGCGATCGAGCACCGTAAAGTGCCCGGCGAGGCCGAGCCGCGGCGCGTACTCGCGCAGCAGCCGGTTCGCGACCGAGTGGAAGGTCCCGGCCCAGGGCAGGCGCAGCTGCGGCGCCCGCCCGCCGTATCTCGCGGCGAGCGCCGCTCCGACGATGCGTTCCGCCCGGCGGGTCATCTCGGCCGCCGCGCGCCGGGTGAAGGTCAGCAGCAGGATGCGTGCCGGATCCACGCCGGCAGCGACGAGATGCGCGACCCGGTGCGCCAGCGTGCTGGTCTTGCCGGTACCGGCGCCGGCGATGACCAGCAGGCCCGGCGCGGTGAAAGACCCGTCCGTGCCGCAACTGCCGAATTCGGCTGCCCGCCGCTGCGCAGCGTTGAGCTCGTCGGTCAGGGCAGCCTGCAGCATCCCAAGATGCTAGCAGCTACCTGTATGCGCATCCAGTCCACTGCCGGCGCCAATTGGACATATGCCGATTCCGTGAACTGGCTCTCGGCCCGCAGCGCCGGCTGCGGGTACCTTCCGCCGCAGGATCACCGGCTGTGCAGGTGGCGGCATGGCAGACACAGGCAAATTCAAGCGCATTCCGGAGGATGTCCGGGAGATGGCGCATTTCGCCCAGGAGCAGCAGCTCGGTCACGGCCGGATCGAGTTCGACGAGCTCGGCAACGCCATCTGGGTACCGTTCTCGGGGGCCCAGGGCAAGGACGTCCTCAGCAAGCTGCTCGACGACCCGAACCTTGCGTTCAGCAACGAGTTCTCCGAGGGTGCGGTCCGCCGGATCCAGCAGAACGCACAGGGCCTGAAGAAGGGCTACGATCCCTACGACAGCGGCATGCTGCTCAAGAAGCAGTGGAAGAAGAAGAAGGACCTGCGGCGCCTGTCGCAGTGGATCAAGACCCGGAAGCCGGCCGCGGATTGACCCGGCGCCTGACCGGCGCCCCGGTCGGGCGCGCAACTCAGCAATTCATCCATTATGCTTCCAGTAATTTACTGGAGCACCGCATGTCTGCTCGGAAGAAAAGCGGCGAACGGAACGACCGGGCGAAGCCCCGGCCGGTCATCCGGAAGCAGGCCCACATCCTCGAATTCGAACTGGCGGTCTGGCAACTGTTTTCCGCGTTCAATCGCTGGCAGGCGGACTGCATCGGCTGTGTGTCGGCGGCCCAATTGAGCGGGCCGGACACGGCCGCGCTGTTCCTCATTCGCCTGAAAGAGAGCCCGATGGGCATCTCGGAGATCGCCAGGCTGTTGAACCGGGACGACTACTCCAATATTCAGTACAGCGTGAAAAAGCTGCTGAAGGCCGGGCTGATCGAAAAGGCAGCATCCGCGTCCAAGAAGCAGACGACCTACCGGATCTCGGAGCTCGGGCACGAGGTCACGGACCGCAGCGCCGTGATTCGCGAGAAAGTCCTGCTGTCGATGTATGAGCGGCTGGCCAACGTCGACCAGGAACTGGTCCATATCACGAAGATGCTGGACCTGATCACCGGCGTCTATGACCAGGCCAGCCGGACCGCCATCACCTATGCCGATGTGCATCGAAATGCCGCACTGGTTGATAAGCAATAGAGCGTTCGCCGTCAAACGCTTTTTATAGTGTTTTTTACTCATTAACTAATTGATCTTTCTTACAAGCACACCTACAATCGACCAGGATCGCTCCAGAAAGGCTCGCAACCGGAGGTTGCCATGCACCCTTCCAGGGCTGAATCCACCGCCACCGTCCCGGCACTGGCCGGCGATTCCTACATTGCCGTCGCACTGCAGCCCAGGATCTATGGCTGCAGGAACCGGGCGGATGTCGCCAGGAATCTGCGGAATCAATGCCGGCTCATCGACGAGGCGATGTACACGAGTCCACTGAACGGTGGCGGACCGGTACGCCTGGTCGCCCTGTCGGAGGGCTCGATCCAGGGCATGTGGGATGAGTATTCCAACATGGACCAGGCGGCCTACTGCCGGGATGTCGCGATCACGATCCCGGGCGAGGAAACGGCAACCCTGGCGCGGAAGGCGATCGAGCACAACATCTACCTGGTGGCCCAGGCGAAGGTCGTTGAGCCGGAAGTCATGCCCGACCGCTACTTCAATACGGGATTCATCATTTCGCCAGCCGGCGAGATCATCCTCAAGCACCACAAGAACATCATCAGTGTCATCGAGGGTTCCACGAGTCCCTATGACGTCTGGGACCGGTGGACCGAACGCTTCGGCAACGACCTGAAGTCCTTCTACCCGGTTGCCAGGACCGAGATTGGCACGCTCGCAGTCGCCATCTGCGCGGAGACGGTTTTCCCGGAGACCTTCCGGGCATTTTCGCTCATGGGGGCCGAGGTCATCGTCAAGATGTCCATGGCCGAGCCGCTGGTGATGAATGGATACTGGGAATTCATCAACCGGGCACGCGCTGCCGACAACGTCTGCTACGTCGTGGCCGCCAATCTCGGGCCGTATTTCACGCATCCGGACGTCGATGTCCCGTACTCGCTCGGCGGTGGTCACTCGATGATCGTGGACTACCGGGGCGGCATCGTCTCCAGGGCCGCGCACGGGAACGAGGGCTTTGTTCCCGGCGAAATCAACATCAAGGCACTCCGGGAATTCCGCGCTGCTTCCCCGGCCGGCCTGATGCTCGCCCAGATGCGCTCCGGGCTCTGGAAGCAGATCTACGAGCAATGGCCGGACTATCCCAGGAATCAATATCTGACACGGACCTACGATACCGCTGCCGAGCGGCTTGGCCTGCATCTGCAGGCCGCCGGTCAACTGCTCGAGGCCGGCATCTTCGCCGGACCACACGACGACTCGCGACCGGACCGGTCATGATCCTGTTCACCTGCGCCAATTTCGGCCGCGTCGCCGGAAATCCATTCGCGCACGGAACCGCGCCGGCCGGGTTGAACCTGCCGACGGATGACCTCTACTGGGATCGCCTGGGTGACGAATCAGTGAGCACCGGGCACCTGCGCATACTCGAGCTTCTGGACACGCTCGGCATCCAGTGCACCTTCTTTGCGGAAGGCTATGCGGCCGAGCTCTATCCCGAGCAACTCCAGTGGTGGGCCAGGGCGGGTCACGAGATCGCCCAGCACGGATGGAAGCACGAGGAGTGGGCGGGACTCGACCCGGTCTCCGAAGACCACCTGCTGCAGTTGAGCGCCAGGGCCTTTGCCGGCGTGCTGGATCGTATTCCAGTCGGATTCTGCCCACCGGGCGGGAGGATCAACCCGGCGAGCGACGGGCTGTTCGAGCGGCACGGGATTCGATACGTGTCACTGATGCAGGAAGCACTGAGCGGGCCGGCCTCAGCGATTGCAGCAGCGTTCGAGGAATCCGGCGTCCGGTTCTCCGGCCAGGATGGCTCGGCGCGGCGACCCCACGAGGCTGCGGCAACCCGTCTGCCCAACATTCCGTTCTCTACGGAGAACATCGATACCGGCCTGATCAACCCGGAATCCGGCGGACTCTTCGGCAAGCTGAGCGGCGATGAGGCCTACGCCATCTTCCTGCGGCGCTTCGTGCTCCACGAGAAGACCCACCCGGATCTCCCGATCCTGTTCTCGGCGCACCCGTTCATCTCGGGATTGAAGTCGTTCCCGGGGCTGAAGACCTTCCTGACCGGCCTGTACCGGGAGTTCGGATCCGGTGCATTCATGACCACGGGCCAATATGTGCTGGGATCACGCAGCGGTGCGTAGCCAGGGACGGCGGCCTCACCTCCCGCGCTGCGTGGGCACCAGCCTCCTGCTGTTCCTGCTCGGCCTGTCCGACGCAAGTGCCGGCACTCCGGAGGCCGGGCGGTCGGACCAGCCCGGGCCGGCGATTGCCCAGCAACTGGTGGCCCGCCATTGCACGAGCTGCCACCTGGCGCCCGACCCCAGCGACCTGCCCAGGGAGGACTGGCCCACTGCACTGCATTGGATGGGCCATTACGTCGGATTGACCGCAGCCGCGTTGCCGGACCTCAGCGTGACTGAACTGGAATCGTACGCCCCGTACATCTTTCTCTACGCCCTGACCGATGCCACCGGCCAGCAGCGGCGCATGCTGGTATTTCGGCCCTTCATGCGCGATACGCCGTTGATGACACCGGAGGAATACGCGCAGGTCCGGCAGTACTTCGTCGCCAACGCATCGACCCGGTCGGAGATGACAATCCAGCGCGGCCGGAACCCGGTACTGGAATCGTTCACGCCATTCTATCCGGCCACCGGCATTCCGCCGAACAGCTTCATCCCCTCGCTGCTCGTCGACGATGCCAGGAAATTGCTCTATGTCGGCCGCGGCAGCAACCCTCCGGCGCGTCGTACCCTGGCGCCCGGCCAGGCTCCATCCGGAACGAGTGATGAAGTCCACGCCTTCGACCTTGCAGGCAACCGGCCGCTCGACAAACTTACAGTGATGACCGTGCCGCTCAGCCTTGAAGCACGACCATCCGGGCTGCGGATCGGCACGCACGGTGTCTTCCCGGTCAACATGGAGTATGGCTGGGGCCAGGTCCTCGACTGGATCAGAGACGACACCCGGGCGGTGCAGCCGAGAATGCTGCTGAACGGCTATCATCGGCTGACGCATCACCAGACCAGCGACCTCGACGCTGATGGACTCGAAGACCTGGTGGTGAGCGGCATGGGCGACGGCATCCTGGAATTTGGCGGCGGGCGCGTCTCCATCTTCTGGCAGACGCCGGCCCGGACTACGCAACACCCACCGGAAGAGACCGTCGACGAAACGGTCCTGATCAACCGCGCCGGCATGATCGATTTCGAGATCGCCGATTTCAACGGTGATGGCAAGCACGACATCATGCTGCTGACCGCCCAGGCCCAGCATCAGGTGCTCCTGTTCATCAACGAGGGGAACCGACGGTTCACCATGCAGGTGATCATGGAGCGGAGCCCCTCTTTCGGCGGCATCAGTATCGATGTAGCGGATTTCAACCACGATGGACGACCGGATCTGCTGGTCACCAACGGCAACAACGTGGAACTGGTCGTGCAGCGCCCCTATCACGGCCTGCGCGTCTTTGAGAACCGGGGCGATCTGCGGTTCGTGGAGCGCCATTTCTACCCGATGCACGGGGCTACCCGGGCGGTGGTGCGCGATTTCGACAATGATGGCAACCTGGACATCGCTGCCGTGGCCCTGTTTCCCGACTGGGGAATGGTGGAGCCCGAGACCTTCGTCTACCTGGCCGGCAAGGGCGACTGGGAATTCGAGGCGCGGTCGCTGGATGTCCCCCACTGGGCGCCGTGGGCCAGCATTGCCGCCGGTGATGTCAACGGCGATGGCCGGCCTGACATCGTCCTGGGCCTCGGCAACTACTTCTTCTCCAGTCCACCAGACTGGACCACCAGGCCGATCATGCGCGGGCGGGATCCGACGGCGGTTCCTGCGGTGATGTTCCTGATCAATGAATCCTGAATCGCCCGGGTTGCGGCGACGGCCGATCCTGCGATCCACTCCGCAAGTCGCGCTGGCCCTGGCGGCCCTGCTCCCACAGCTCTCGTACGGTCATGACGGGCAGCCTGAGCTCGACACGGCGATCGTCACCGCCTCCCGCCTCGAGCGGACTCTCTCTGAACTCACCGCCTCCATCGAAATCATCACCCAGGAGCAGATTCACGATCGGCTCGCGCCGGACCTCGCTGCCCTGCTCAGCCAGGTGGCCGGCGTGAACATGATCCAGCAGGGGGGGCGCGGCGGAGGCAGCAACGTCCTGCTCCGCGGCGGCGAACCCAATTTCACCCTCGTCCTGATCGACGGCGTGAAAGTCAATGATCCGACCAACGCCCATGGCGGATCGTACGATTTCTCCAGCCTCGACCTCTCCAGCATCCGTCGGATCGAAATCGTCCGGTCGCCGATGTCAGCCCTGTACGGCAGTGATGCCCTGGCGGGCGTCATCAATATCATCACCACCGGCGGGACGCCGGGCCTGCGGATCGCGGCTGGCCTCGGTGACCGCGGCCTGAGATCGACCTCCGTGGAGCTGGGCCGCCGATCCGGGCGCGCCGATAGCCTGATCGGAGTGCATGCCCTCGCCGACGGCGGCGCCATCGACGGCGACAGCTACCGCGACTGGGGTGTCAACGGCCATCTGCACCTTGCCCTGGCCGATCCGACCGACTTGGAACTGGTGCTGCGTCATCAGCATGCCAGCAGCGATTCGTTCCCCGAGGAAAGTGGTGGCCCGAGGTTCGCACTGATTCGCGACGTCGACCAGCGCGCGGTCGAGGAATCCCATGCGCACGCGGTCCTCACCCATGCTTTCCGCAACGGCTGGACTGCAAGGCTTGCTGGCAGTCACTTCGAGCACCTCGAATCGCACGCGACCCCCGGAATCGCGCCCGGCGCTTCCGCCGGCGTGCCACCCGCCGTGACGGACTCCGCGCTACGGCGGAGCGGGATCACCTTGTCACTGGCAACCAGCCTGAGCCCATCGCTGTCGCTGCTTCTCGGGACGGAGTGGCAGGATGAGAGCGGCACCAGTACTGGCTACCTCGACCTGGGATTCCCGGTGCCGACGCACTTCAGCCAGGACCGGGACACCTTCAGCGCCTTCACTGAAGTGCATTTCCGCAGCGGCCCGGTCGTGCTGCACGGCAGCGTGCGCCGGGATGCGCCCGATATCATCAGTGCCGAGACCAGCGGGCGCCTCGGCGTCGCGGTCACGCTGCCCCGCGCCGCGGGTGAACTACGGGCCAACTGGGGACAGGGGTTCAAGGCTCCCAGTTTCTATGCGCTGGCTCATCCCTTGATCGGCAACCCGGCGTTACTGTCGGAATCGGCGACCAGCTACGATATCGGCTACCGGAGTCCGCTCCGGGCCGAGTCGCTGAACTTCGCCGTGAGTCTTTATCACAGCGCGTATGAGAACCTGGTCGACTTCGACCCCCGGCTCTTTGCGCTGGTGAACCGCTCCATGGTGGTCAGCGAGGGCGCTGAGCTGAGCACTACGTTCGCGCTGGGCGATACGCTCCGGGTCAGTGGCAACCTGAGCCTGCTGGCCACCGATATCAGGGGCAGCGATGCAGTGCTGCGCGGGCGGCCGCGTTGGCGCGCCGGAGCGGTGGTCGACTGGGCTCCTCATCCGGACTGGCGCCTGGTCACCAGCCTGGCCGGCGCCGGCCAATCCCAGGGGCACTCCGTGCCGACCGGTGAGGTGACACTCGGCGGCTACGGACGAGTGGACGTCGCCCTCACGTTCCAGCCGAACCAGGCACTGAGCATCGGCCTGGCCATCGACAACCTGCTCGACGGGCACTGGCAGGAGGCCGTCGGGTTCACGACCGCCGGTCGCCGTGGCCGGCTCAGCCTGCGCTACGATCTCCAGCGCTGACCGCCGGGGCTGATATTCCGCCGCCTGGACCGCCGGCCCTGAATCTATGACGCCGGGATTGCAAGCCGCACGATCGCCGGAGCCGGCGTATGACCGGAACCGGCATGCAGCAGCCCGCCATCGGCGACCACGTAGAGATTGCGCTCGTCACCCGCGCGAACGCCGAAGCGGGCGTAGGTGCAGCCAGCGACACCCTGTTCCGCCGTGGCCACGATCGCCCGCGATCCATCCTGATGGATCCGAATGACGACATTGTAGGGGTGCGTGGTCACGTAGAAGGTGCCGTTGGCGTCAACGGCAAAGTCGTCGCCAGGCACATCGCCCGCGAAGATCTCGGGAAGACCGGCACTGCCATTGCTGAGAATCGGAACGCGCACCAGGTTGGCCGTGTCCGAGACGATTACATAGACGGAATTGTTCCAGACCTGGATGCCATTGGCCGCCGGCGCCACGGCGAGGAACTGGCGGCCCGCAAGCAATGGATCGCGCGACCACACCGTCGCTTTGCGCTGCTGTGGCTCGATCAGCCAGATCAACCCGCGTATGGAGTCGGCGGCATAGAGCCGGCCCCGGTCATCAGCAGCCAGGCCGTTGGGAAAGGCCGGCACCGGGATCGGGGCGATCCGGTGGCCCAGGCCGGTCTCGGTCGAGAACTGCCAGACTCCCTGCGCCTGGCCATTGTCTGACACGACATTGACGAACAACTCGCCCCCGGACCCGATCACCATGCACGATGGGCCAACCAGGTCCCCCTGGATCAGTTCCCGGTCGAACTCATGGAACAGCTCGGGTGCCCCGCCGGGGCGAAGCCTGACGATCTGGTTCTGGAACATGAGGGTCACATACATCGTGCCATCCCGGTCCATGACGATGCATTCCGGGAAGCTTCCAGGCGGAAACGACGCCACGACCTCGGCCGGGGCAAGATCGAGAGGATCATCTCTCAGTTGAACACCGGTCATCTGGTCCAGCAGCGAATAGCGATCGGGGATGTGCCAGATTTCGACGATCCGCTCATCCTGAATGCGGAAGGTGTTACTGGTCAGCAGCGCCAGATTGCGCCCGGTGGGGCTGACATTCAGGTAGCGTCCCCGATGAGTGCCGCGATACTCGATCACGCAGCTGATCATGTCATCCGTCCGGACCACCGCACTCACTGACACAGCGACGTCGGACAACACGCTCCGCAGCTGGGCGATGCGCTGCAGGTAGGCAGCCTTCCCGGCCGCCGGCGAGAACACGGACATCAGGTTCTCAGCCGGGGGCCCGTGGTAGATTGCCCCGTCGGCAATGACCTCGCGACAGGCGGAAGCGTCATCGTCCGTGAACGCCCGTACCAGTCTCTCGATCAGATCCGTTGCCTGCATTGGCTCGCGCGTCGGAGCTTGGATGGCTATGGGCTGGCTGGCGAGAAAGCCAGCAGGACGTTGCCGGGCATCTGCCGGAACAATGCATAGCCGGAGTTCACGTAGACCATCCCCGCGGCCACGACCGGGCCGACGGCATCGATGGAACCACCGCGGCCGCTGGCCCCGTTCAGTCCGCTGAACTCCCGCGCCGTATCGAAATCCCACACGACCGCTCCGTTGTCGGCGGCGTAGGCCCGCAGATGCCCATCGAGTGAGCCGGCGAAAACCGCGCCCGACAACGCCGTCACCGGCGCCGAAAACCCCGGATCGCAGCCCGGGCGTCCATCACAGACATCCTGCGCCGGCGCCCTCCAGACGGATTCTCCGGTTCGGAGCTCCAGTGCGTACAGGCCCGGACGCCCCGGCCCGTAGCGCACCGGGTGATCCCGATCGGATATCGCCACGTAGACCCGCTCCCTCGTGGCATCCACTGCCATGCCCCAGTGAATGCCGCCGGCAGCACCGCCGCGTCCGACACCTGCCTGCCACAGGATCCTGCCGTCCTCATCGGGATCCAGTGCGTAGACGTTGCCCGACTTCTGTCCGGCAATGATGATGTCCCTGCCGTCCTGCAGCTGCGCCAGGATCGGCGGCGCCCCGAAGTCCAGGTCCGGGCCGTTCTCCAGCGGGCAGTTCTCGGCAGGGCCGAGCCAGCAGGCTGCATTCCAGGCGTCGCCGCGCAGTACCTGCCGAACCCACCGGATCGCGCCGCTATCCAGATCCATCGCGATGATCGCATCGCTGGTGTCCGTGGCCGGCGAGGAATGATTGGTGCCCGTACCTACATACAGGAGATTCCGCCGGTGATCGATCGTCGGCGGCGACCAGACCATTGCTCCGGACGGCCCCCACAGCTCCTCCCCCGCCTTCGTGCGCCGCTGCACCCTGGCCTCGGCGGCGATGGTACTGGTGCGCCACAGCAACTTGCCGCTGGCGGCGTCATAAGCCGCGACCGCGCCACGCGTCGTGCAGCACGACATGTCGCCACGCGGCTTGGCGACGACTTCGTGGCCACTGATCGGGACGTACAGTCTGCCCCGGGAAAGAACCGGCGAACCGGTCGAGTGAGCAAACGGATCCGGCGCAGCAGTCTCCCGCCAGATCAGCTCACCGCTCGCGGCGTCGAGCGCATACACGTTGAGCTGCACGTCGACAAAGAACGCGGCAAGTCTCTCTTTTCCATTGGCGGGCGTGATGCGACCGATGTTGATCGAGCTGCGCACCTCGGCATCGGCCTGGAAGGTCCAGCGTACACACCCGGTCCGCGCGTCCAGCGCATAGACAGTTCCTGGCTGGCTGCCGATGAACAGTGCGCCTCCAGCGATCGCCGGCTGGGAGCGCATGTTGATCGATCCGGGGAAGACCCGTGACCAGGCCAGCTGCAGCCGTGGAATCTCATCGTTCGCCAGCCGGGCCTGCCCGGCAGGCAGGAAGCGGGTGTTGCCCGTGTCGAAGCCCCAGCCTCCGGCCTGGATCGAATGGTCGAAGTCGAATCGCATCTCCTCCCCGCGGCACTTCGGCTCCACGCCAGCCTGCCGGCCGGCGCCCGGCTCCTGGCTGCCCAGGAACGCAGCTACGGCCGCCTTTTCCGTCGCGGACAGCGCGGCACCGAAGACAGCCATCGTGCCACTCTCGAGAGACCGCTGGATCGCCGCGGGTTCGTAGAAGCCGAGTGCTTCCCGCAGCGGGGCGAACTTCGACTGACCATCGGCGCCATGACACCCGGCGCAGTGCTGCTCATAGACGCGCGCACCCTCGCTGCCGGCCTTGGAGCCTGCGTTCGCCAGAGTTGCGCCGGCGCACAGCCACTGCCCGGCAAGCGCGCCCATCGCAACAATGCGCCATATGGGCATTCTGTGTGCTCCCGGTCTGTCTGCAACTTATACTACATCGATATTAATTGGTAAATTACTATTTAAACGACAGGAAATTGGCACGGCACCGGACCTCGAAACCTGCAGCTTGACCCGGCCCGGCCATACGCGCACGCTCGTGTCCATGCACGAGCTGACACTGGTCATTGGCACGCGTAACTACAGTTCCTGGTCGCTGCGACCATGGCTGCTGCTGCGCCATCTCGGCCTGTCGTTCGCCGAGCGACTCTTCGATCTCGACACACCGGAGTTCGCGCGCGAGGTACCGAAGCTGTCACCGTCGGGGCGCGTACCAGTACTGCTGCACGGATCGCTCCGCGTCTGGGAATCGCTGGCGATCTGCGAGTACGCCTCGGAGCTTGCCGGCGGCCGCGGCTGGCCCGAGGACGGCGCCGCCCGCGCCCGGGCGCGCGCCGTCGCGACGGAGATGCACGCCGGCTTTCAGGCGCTGCGTTCGGCCTGCCCGATGAATACCCGCGCCGTCGGCCGGCGCGTACCGATGACCCCGGCCATCGAGGCCGACCTGCGCCGCATCGATGCCATCTGGAGCGAATGCCGCCGGGATTTCGCCGCGGCGGGACCGTGGCTGTTCGGCCGCTTCAGCACAGCCGATGCCATGTACGCCCCGGTCGTGCTGCGCGTGCGGACCTATGACCTGCCGCTCGGTGAGGTCGCCCGCGGCTGGTGCACGACCATGCTCGCCGACCCGCACCTGCAGGACTGGCTGCGCGCGGCCGCCGCCGAGAGTCAGGTGGTCGCCGCCGACGAAGTCGGCGCCTGAGGCGATCCCGGCATGCGCTGGGCCAGTGCCATCGGCCTCGCCTCGCGAATTGACGAGGCCGCGGCCGAAGCCAGCGAACAGATCGGGGCGGCGTTGCACCCGGAGCGGCCCGACCTCCTGCTCGCGTTCGCCTCGGCCCGGTATGGCTCCGAACTCGATCGCCTGCCACGCCTGCTCGAACCGCTGCTGCAGGACGGCCTGCTCTGGGGCTGTCACGCCGGTGGCCTGATCGGCGGCGGCGAGGAACACGAGGAAGAAGGCGGCGTCGCGCTGCTCGCCGGGTGCCTGGGAGATGCCGTGTTGACGGCGCTGCATCTCGAGCAGGACGCCATCCCCTCGCTGTCCGCATCGCGCGAATCCTGGTGGCGCCTGCTGGATTTCGGGCCGGAGTGCGCCGCCAGTTTCGTGCTGCTCGCCGATCCATTGAGCATCGATGCCGAGGCCTGCGCGCGCGGCATCGACCGGGCCTGGCCCGGCGCAACCGTCATCGGCGCCCTGGCTGGCGGTACGCAGGAGCCCGGCGAGGCCCGGCTGTTCGCCGATCGCGATGTGCATCACACGGGCGCACTGCTGCTCGCGCTCACGGGCGACCTGGTGATCGATCCGGTCGTCGCCCAGGGCTGCCGTGCGGTCGGCGAGCCGCTGTTCGTGACCGCCTGCGAGGGCAACCAGCTGCAGGGCCTCGACGGCCGGCGCCCGCGGGAAGTGATCGGCACGCTGTTCGCCAGTCTCGAGGAGCGGGATCGCGTCCGCTTCGGCGAGTCGCTCTGCCTCGGCCTCGCCCTGCCCGGCCCGCGCCAGACGGTCGGTCCCGGCGACTTCCTGATCCGCAACGTGCATGGCCTGGATCCGGATACGGGCACGCTGTGGGTCGGTGCGCGCCTGGCGCCGAATACCGTCGTGCAGTTCCACCTGCGCGACGCCGAGGCAGCGGCGCGCGAGCTCACTGCCCGCCTCGGCGCGGCCCTGCCGGGCCAATCTTCACCGGAGGCCGCGCTGCTGTTCTCCTGCAGCGGCCGCGGCCGCGAGCTGTTTGGCGCGGCCGGCCACGACTCCGCGGCGCTGCGACGGCTCGCCGATATCCCGATCACCGGCATGTTCAGTGCCGGCGAAATCGGGCCGGTGCAGGGCGCGACCTTCCTGCACGCCTATTCGAGCGTCTTCGGGCTGGTACGGCGGAGGTCCTGCTAGAATCCGGCGGTAACTTTCTGCGGAGTCCCCGCCCATGCGCCAACTATTGCTGGCCGCCGCGCTGGCGGTCCTGTCGATGCCGGCAGCTGCCGCCGAGCGCGGCCTGGCAGCCGCGGACCTCGTCACCCTCGCCCGGATGGGCGATGCCGCGATCGCGCCGGACGGCAGCCAGGTGGTCTACACCCAGCGTGATACCGACCTGGTCGCCGACCGCGGCCGCACGGACCTGTGGCTGGTCGCCAGCGACGGGCGGTCCCCGCCGCGGCGACTGACCACGAGCCCGGACAACGATGACTCGCCGGCCTGGGCACCGGATGGCCAGGGCATCTACTTCCTGTCGGCCCGCTCTGGCGACAAGCAGGTCTGGTACCTGCCACTCGCCGGCGGCGAGGCCTGGCAGGTGACGCGGCTGCCGCTCGAGGTCGGCAGCTTCCGCGTGTCGCCACGTGGCGAACGGCTGGCCCTGTCGCTCGAGGTCTTCCCGGACTGTGCGGATCTCGACTGCACACGCAAGCGCCTCGACGAACAGAAAGCCTCGCCGCGCCACGGCCGGCGCCATGACCAGCTGTTCGTGCGCCACTGGGATGAGTGGAAGGACGGCCGCGTCTCGCAGCTGTTCGCGCTCGCGCTCGATGCGCGCCATGCCGCTGCCGGAGCGCCGGTGCCGCTGTCCGCGACAGTCGACGCCAATGTGCCCTCGAAGCCGTCGGGCGGGCGCGCTGATTTCGTCTTCAGTCCGGATGGCGCACGCCTGGTGTTTTCCGCCCGGATTCGCGGGCGCAACGAACCATGGTCCACGAATTTCGACCTCTGGTCGGTGCCGGCCGACGGCAGCACGGCGCCGGTCAACCTGAGCAGCGACAACCTGGCCTGGGACGCACAGCCAGCGTTCTCCCCGGACGGGCGACTGCTCGCACATCTGGCGATGGAGCGGCCCGGATTCGAGGCCGATCGCTTCCATCTCGTCGTGCGCGACGCCGCGACCGGTGCCGTGCGCTTCACGACCCGCGACTGGGATCGCTCGCTCGGCGCATTTGCCTTCGCCGCGGACGGCGCCAGCGTGCTCGCAGTCACTGACCACCTCGGCCAGCACCCGCTGTGGTCGATCAACCTCGCCGATGGCAGCCGGCGGCAACTCACCGGGCCCGGCCATGTTGCCGGCTTCGATGTCGCGGGCGAGCGCATCGTGCTGGCGCTGCAGAGCCTGAGCTCGCCCCCCGACCTCTGGATCATCGACGGCCGCGCCGCGCCGCGCCAGCTGACACGCGTGAACGCCGGGCGCCTGGCCGACGTGCGCTTTGGCGAACCGGAGCAGTTCACGTTCGCGGGGGCCGGCGGCGCCACGGTGCACGGTTATGTCGTCAAGCCGTGGAACTGGACCGCTGGCCAGCACTACCCGATCGCCTTCATCGTGCACGGCGGACCGCAGTCCAGCTTCGCGAACACCTGGAGCTGGCGCTGGAATCCCCAGGTCTATGCGGGCGCCGGTTACGGCGTCGTCTTCATCGACTTCCATGGCTCCACCGGCTACGGGCAGGCGTTCACCGACGCGATCAGCGGTGACTGGGGCGGCAAGCCGCTCGAGGACCTGCGCCTCGGACTCGCCGCCGCAGTGACAGAGTATCCGTGGCTCGACCGCGAGCGCGCCTGCGCGCTCGGCGCCTCCTACGGCGGCTTCATGATGAACTGGATCGCCGGCCACTGGCCGGATGGCTTCCGCTGCCTCGTCAATCATGCCGGTCTGTTCGACCAGCGCGCGATGTACTACGCGACCGAGGAGCTGTGGTTCCCCGAATGGGATTTCGGCGGGCCGTATTTCGACAATCCGGCATCCTACGAGCAGTTCAACCCGGCGAACCACGTGCTCGCCTGGCGCACGCCGATGCTCGTGATCCATGGTGCGCTCGATTACCGTGTGCCGTATACGCAGGGCCTCGCGACCTTCACCACCCTGCAACGGCGCGGCATCGACAGCCGGTTGCTGTTCTTCCCCGACGAGCATCACTGGATCCTCAGGCCCGGGAACGCCCAACAGTGGCACGACGAGGTACTGCGCTGGCTCGCTGACCACCTGCACGACTGAACCATGCCAACGCAGAACGATGCAGCGCTGCAGTCATCCCTGGCCGCATTCGTGCCGGGGGCTGCTGAATCCGCCTTCCGCGAACAGGTGCGGGCGTTCTTCCGCGAACAGCTTCCACCGGATCTCGCCTGGCGGGTGCGCAATCACCAGCGGGTCCTGCCCGCGGAAATGGTCGCGTGGCAACAGCGCCTGCATGCGCGGGGCTGGTTCGCGCCGGCCTGGCCCGTCGAGTGGGGTGGCACCGGCTGGACGCCCCTGCAGCAGTATCTCTACGACCATGAATACCACGCCGCGGCGGCACCGCTGGTCGTGTCCTTCGGCCGCGACCTGCTCGCGCCGATCCTGATGCGCCACGGCACCGCGGCCCAGCAGCAGTTCTACCTGCCGCGCATCCTCGCCTCGGAGGACTGGTGGTGCCAGGGTTACTCCGAACCAGGTGCCGGTTCCGATCTCGCCTCGCTGCGGACCCGCGCCGAGCGCCGTGGCGACGTCTACTTCGTCAATGGCCAGAAGACCTGGACGACGCTCGGCCAGCATGCGAACCGGATGTTCTGCCTTGTGCGCACCAGCACCGGGGCGCGCAAGCAGGAGGGCATCAGTTTCCTGCTGGTCGACATGCACTCGCCCGGGATCACGGTGCGGCCGATCGTGCTGCTGGATGGCACCCCGGAAGTCAATGAAGTCTGGTTCGAGAACGTCGAGGTGCCGGTCGCCAACCGGGTCGGTGAGGAAGGCCGGGGCTGGTCCTGTGCCAAGCAATTGCTGGGTCATGAACGCAGTGGTATCGCCGGCATCGGCATTGCCTGGCGCGAGATCGACTACCTGTGGGAACTCGCGCGCCGCATCGAGCGCCGCGGCCGGCCGCTGGCCGAGGACCCGCGCTTCCGCGACCGCATGGCACGGATCGAGGTCGACCTGATGGCGCTCGACATGACCAACTTGCGGCTGCTGTCCGCGCCGCCTGCAGCGGGCCCCGGCTGGGAGGTCTCGATGCTGAAGGTGCGCGGTACCGAGATCCAGCAGGCGATCAGCGAGCTGCAGCTCGAAGTCGCGGGGCCGCTCGCGCCCTGCGGCCCCGCCGGCAGTGCGGACGATGGACTGCGCGCGCTGGCGCCGTCGCTGGTCGCGCGCTACCTGAACCTGCGCAAGCTGTCGATCTTCGGCGGCTCGAACGAGATCCAGCGCAACATCATCGCCGGGCTGCTGCTCGGTTGAAGCGGAGGACGGCGTGGAACTATCCCTGGAGTCCGAGGCCGCACTGCTGCGCGACAGCGTGCGGCGCTTCATGTCCAGGGAATATGGCTTCGAGGCGCGGCAGCAGCGCCGGGCGCAGCCGGATGGCTTCTGCCGCCGGACCTGGGCGTCGATGGCTGACCTCGGCTTCGTCAGTGCGGCACTGCCGCCAGCAGCCGGCGGCTTCGGCTTCGGCGCACTCGGCGCGCTGATCATCGCCGAGGCCTGCGGCGGCGCGCTGGTCGTCGAGCCCTGGCTCGCGACCGGCGTACTCGGTGCCGGCGCCCTGGATCTGGCCGGCTCGTCAGTCCAGCGTGAGCTGTTGCCGGCAGTGAGCGAGGGCCGCTGCCTGCTCGCCTTCGCGGAGGGCCATCTCGCGATCACCGGCGACTGGCGCCTCGGCGGCGAGGCCCACGCCGTGCTGCATGCGGCCGCGGCGGACTGGTTCGTGGTCGCGGCACGCATCGATGCCGGGCCCGCGGCGACGCCCGCCGCACTGCTGCTCGTCCCCGCCGCATCACCCGGATTGCGGCTGCATCGCTACACGACTCCGGATGGCCTGCCGGCCGCGGACCTCGACTGCGACGGCGTGCAGCTTGGACCGGAGGCGCTGCTCGGCACGCCGGAGGCCGGCCCGGCCCTGCTCGAGCGGCTGCACGACCGCGCGAGTGCCGCGCTCTGCGCCGAGGCGGTCGGCGCGATGGACGCGCTGCTGTCACGCACCATCACCTACCTCGGCACCCGCCAGCAGTTCGGCGTGGCGCTCGGCCAGTTCCAGGCACTGCGTCATCGGGTCGCCGACATGGCGATGGAGCTCGAGCAGGCGCGTTCGATGGCCCTGGTCGCGGCCCTGCATGCCGACGACGAGGATGCGGCCAGCCGCCGGCGCCATGTCAGCGCCGCGCGCGCCTGCATCGCCCGCGCCGCGCGCCAGGTCGGCCAGCAGGCACTGCAGCTGCATGGTGGCATCGGCATGACGGATGCGCTCGATGTCAGTCACTACTTCCGGAGGCTGACGATGATCGCGCTGGCGGGCGGTGACGAGGGCGCGCACCTCGACCGTTACCTGGAGGCGAGCGGCCGGTAGTCCGGCCGGGAGCTCAGTCCTGGCGCCACTCCGCGCGGTAGCCGGTACCAAGCGAGATGATGCGCCCGAGCAGCGCGGGATAGGATATGCCGGCATGCAGCGCGGACCTCGCGAAGTCCTCGCGTTCCTCGAGGTTCGGATTCGCGTTGGCCTCGAGCACGAACGGCGTACCGTCGCCCCGCAGCCGGAAATCCATGCGCGCGTAGCCCGACATGTGCAGTGCGCGGTAGATGCGGCGTGCGTAGCGATCGAGGCGCTCGGCGATACCGGCGGGCAGGTCCAGCGCGGCACCGGTGGTGATGCCGTGGCGCTGCTGGTAGGCCCGGTCCCACTTGACCTTGCGCGTCGCGATCGCGGCGCTGCCTGCGCCGAGCCCGCCGAAGGACAGTTCCCAGGGCGGCAGCGTCCGCAGGCTGGCATTGCCGAAGACGCCGACATAGATCTCGCGGCCCTCGATGAACTCCTCCACCAGCGCATGGCCGGAGGTGTGCTCGTGGATGAACTGCACGCGCTCGACCAGGCGCGCCGCATCCTCGACCACCGAGGCCTGGGCGATGCCGAGCGAGGCGTCATCGGATGCCGACTTGACGAACAGCGGGAAGTGCAGCCGCTTCGGGATGCGGATGACCCGGCCACGCCGGAACAGCACGAACTGCGGGGTCGGGATCCGGTGGTAGGACAGGATCTGCTTGGACAGCACCTTGTCGCGCGACAGCATCATGCCGCGCGGATTGCAGCCGGTGTACGGCTGGCGCAGCAGCTCGAGGTAGGCCACGACGTGCTGGTCATAGGCCGCGACGCCACCGAACTCCTCGAGCAGGTTGAAGCAGACGTGTGGATGCCATTCGCGGATCGCCGTGCGCAGTTCGCCCAGGCTGTCACCGATGCCGAGTGGCCGCACCTCGTGACCGGAGGCCCGCAGCCGCGTGATCACGTCGAATTCGGTGCGGAACTCGTCCGCCTGCTGCTCGGAGACGCCTTCCAGCGTCTCCGGCGGAACCAGGGTCTCGTGAACCAGCACGAGGATGCGCAGTTTCTTCATAGTGCCAGCCTAGGTCCGGTATTGTGCATTGCCCGACTGACCAGCGCGACGATCAGCCGCTCGGCCCGCCGGCGCGAGCGGCGCCGCCCGCCACGGACGAACAGGCGGAGGATCCGGCAGCGATCGATGAGATGTTCGATGATCTCCTGCACCAGATATTCGCTCGCTCCCAGCCGCCTGGCGATCCGCCGCCGCAGCACCGGCAGCTCCTCGCGCAGCATACGCGCCGCGCCGGTCTGTCCCCGGCGCTGGCGCCGCGGCGTGAAGACCCGCAGCAGGATCTTGTCGATGCGCTCGGCATCGTCGCTGCGGTAATGACGCACCATGAGTGCGTAGTGCTGACGCAGCGTACGCCGCGCGACCTTCAGTGGCTCGACATGCTGGCGGGCACGCACCGGTGGGCGCCGGCCGCGCAGCTCCTGCATCAGCTCGTCCACGTACTCGAGCTTGCGCAGCGCCGGCCAGTCCGCGTAGCGGCGCCGCCAGGCCGAGCGCGGTGCCAGCCAGACCGCGACGGTCTCGGCGAAATCCTCGGTCGGATGGCTCTGCGCATACCAGTTGCCGAGATGCTGCACGAAGCGCCGGCTGCCGGGTCGCGGGCGATAGTGGCGCGGGTATGGCCTGGAGGCGTAGCCGAACAGCTCGCGCCAGCGCTTGCGCCGCCGCAGGCGCCAGGCCGTGTCGATCGCGTGGCCGGCCTCGTGGCGCAGGATCCGCATCAGCGCATCGGCGTTGCCGCCCTCGACCTCGCCCATGAAGCGTCGCTCGAGCGCAGCCAGCCGCGGATGCAGCAGGTAGAACGGAATCGCGATGCCCGGCACGCCGTCGGGCGAGAACCACTCCTGCGCGATCCAGCAGTGCGGCCGGAAGACGAGACCGCGGGCGGCAAGTTCACCTCCGAGCCGTCGGATCTGCGGCTCCACCGGCGAACCGCGGATCCGCAGCTGCAGGTCACACAGGCGCAGGTCCAGCAGCTCCTCGTCCGGCAGCCGGCTCCAGGCCGGACGGCGCTGGCGGCGGGTCGCGCCGGTCATGGCCCGGCACCGCGACGCCGGGCTGCAGACCACAGGCCTTCCGCCAGCGTCTCGATCGAGTTGCGCAGCGCGAGCTTCTGCAGCCAGCCGGCCGGCAGCTCCGTCGCACCGTAACAGGCTCCCGCGAGCTGCCCGACGATCGCCGCATTGGCGTCGGCCTCACGCCCGAGGTTGGCCGCCTGCAACAGGCAGTCCGTGAGTCCTGCGCCGCGTTCGAACAACCGCAGGGCCAGCCCCAGGGCTCCGGCCGCCTGGCCGGCGCGCGCGCTCCGCCGGGCATCCTGGTCGCGCCAGGCGCCGAGCGCGATCGCGTGGATCTCGGGCCGCAGCGGCGCCCTTTCCCACAGCCCCGGAACCGGCGTGTACAGCGGCGCGAGCAGTTCCTCCTTCGACGCGCCGCGCAGCGCACCGACGAGCAGGGCCACGAAGTAACGCGCGGCCTCGAGCGCGACCGGTGCCTGGTGGGTCACGCGGACGCAATCCACCGCCGCCGCTACCGCGGCGGCGGGATCGGCGCACAGGAAGGCCGCGACCGGGCCGATGCGTGCCAGCGGCTCGCGGTCCGCAGTGGCCGGATCGTGCGAACCTGCGAACGGATTGCGGGACCACTGGGCGGTCGCGAGCGCCCGCGCAGTTGCGGCGCTGATGCCGACACAGCGCCCGGTGCTGCTCCACTCGCCATCCTTCTGCCAGCGCAGGTAGCGATGCAGCTGGTCGGTCGGATCCACGGCATCGCGCTCCGTCAGGCTGGCGGCGAGGCACAGCGCCATCGCGGTCTTGTCCGACCAGGCCCCCGCGGGCAACGCGTGCGGTCCACCGCCCTCGAGGTCCCTGAGCGCCGGAAACGTACCGGCGCGCCGGCCGGCGGCAGCCTGGCCCAGGGCATCGCCCAGCGCGAGGCCGAGGAGCAGTCCGCGGCAGCGTGCGTGCAGGCTGCCGGCGCCGGGGCCCGGAGTCGCTGCGGCCGGCCGCACGGCCGGTGTCCCGCGGAAGGCCAGGACGAAATCAGCCTGGGCCTCAGTCTCGGGAACCGACGGCCACGATTCCGACCGGGCACTGGCACTCCACAGCTCGTTCAGGCGTGCGAGCGCCGCCGGGCCGCCGAGACCACGGCGGGCCAGCCAGCAGCCGATGACCAGGTTGGTGCGTCCGATGCCCGCACGGCAGTGCAGGTAGACATGCCGGTCCTGTGCCAGCGCCGCGTCGATGGCATCGAGGATCGCTACCATCTGCGCGGCCGTTTCCGGCAGCCCATGGTCGCGGATCGGCTGGCGCAGGTAGCTGGCCGCGCGGCGCGCGTGCGGACCCGGCAGCAGGCGATCGTAGGCCTCGAGCTCGTCCGGCATCGTCAGGTCGATGAAGCAGTCGATGCCGGCGTCCTGCAGCCGCTTCAGCCGCGAGCGCGTCCCCTCCTCGCTCGCGGCACCCGGATACTCGCCGGCGAGCAGGCGACCAGGCTCGACCCAGTAGCTGTTCGGCAGCGGCGGTGGGAAACCCTCGGGCACGTCAGCTGCCTGCGGTGGCCCGGCGTTCGAGACTGCGGAAATCGAACAGCTGCGGATCAGCGAGATGCGACGGCTGGACATTCCGCATGGCGGTGAAGATCGAGTCCACACGGCCCGGATGCTCGCGCTCCCATTGTTCGAGCATGCGACCGATCGCGACCCGCTGCAGGTTCGGCTGCGAGCCACACAGCGAGCAGGGAATGATCGGGAACTGGCGGGCCCGCGCATAGCGGGCGATCTCGCGTTCCGGCACGTAGCACAGCGGCCGGATCACCACGTTGCTGCCATCCTCGGCCAGCAGCTTCGGCGGCATGGCCTTGAGGCGCCCGCCATGGAACAGGTTCAGGAACAGCGTCTCGATGATGTCGTCGCGATGATGGCCGAGGGCGATGCGCGTGAAGCCCTGCGCGCGCGCGTGACGATACAGCGCGCCGCGGCGCAGGCGGCTGCACAGCCCGCACTGCGTGCGGCCCTCCGGGATGACGCGCCGCACCACTCGGTAGGTGTCCTGTTCGATGACCTGGTACGGAACCCCGAGCCCCTCCAGGTATTCCGGCAGCACGCGCTCCGGGAAGCCGGGCTGTTTCTGGTCGAGGTTGACGGCGGCCAGTTCGAACCGCACCGGCGCCGCGCGCCGCAGCGACAGCAGCAGGTCGAGCAGCGTGAAGGAGTCCTTGCCGCCCGACAGGCAGACCATGATCCGGTCGCCCTCGCCGATCATGCCAAAATCGGCAATGGCGCGGCCGACCAGCCCCCGCAGCCGGGCGCTGAGGCGGCGAAAGTTCGCCGAGGTCGTGGGAACGGCTACGGGCATCGCGCCATTCTAGAGGTCGGAGACGTACTTGCGCTCCAGGTAGCGCAGGAACGGCGCCGCGGAAAGCGGCCGCCCGGTCGCGTGCCGGACCAGTTCGGGCACACCGAAGCGCGCGCCCAGCGCGTGCACGCGCTCGCGCAGCCAGCCGAGCAGGCCCGCGAACTGGCCGGCCTGGATCTCGGCGTCGATCGTCGGCCGGTGCTCGCGGATCGCCTCCCACAGCTGGCCGGCAATCACCGCCCCGACACCATAGGAAGGGAAATGACCGAAGGAACCGAGCGCCCAGTGGATATCCTGCAGGCAGCCCTCGAGATCCGATGCGGGCACGAGACCGAGGCGCTCGGCCGACAGGTCGTTCCAGGCATCGCGCAGCTCGCGCACGGGGAGTTGGCCCGACAGCAGGCGCCGCTCCAGCTCATAACGCAGCACGATGTGGGTCTGGTAGGTGAGCTCGTCGGCCTCCGAGCGGTTCGGGCCGCGCGCGACCCGGTTCAGGTACCGATAGACGTTTTCCTCCGACAACTGCGGGCCGGTCGCGTCGAAGTGTTTCTCCAGCAGCGGGCGCAGCCAGGCGACGAAGGCCCGGCTCCGGCCCACCATCATCTCGAGCAGCAGCGACTGGCTCTCCTCGAGCGCCATGCCACGGTCCTGGCCGACCGGCTGGTCGACCCATGCCGCGGGCAAGCCGAGGTCGTAGAGCGCCTGGCCGGTCTCGTGCAACGCCCCCAGCAGTCCCTGGAAGGGATCGCGGGGACTGAAACGGGTGGTGACCCGGATATCGCCCGGCACACCCTCGGTGAAGGCGTGATCGCTGTCGTCGAAGCGACCACGATCGAACGGGAAACCAAACGCCTTCATGACCTCGATGCATAGCGCGCGCTGGCGCCCGGCCGGAAACCGCCCCTCGATCGGCAGGATCGGCGGGTCCGCCTGCCGTTCGATCGCCTCGGTGACCAGGGTCGGCAGCCGCTGCGACAACGGGGTGAAGATCGCGTCGATATCGCGCGACAGCAGGCCCGGCGTGAATTCGTCAGCCAGCGCGTCCCAGGGATCGAGGCCGAAGCGCTGCGCCAGCAGCTCTGCGCGGCTGCGCACCAGGCGGACGACTTCCTCGAGCTGCGGCGCCAGGACGCCGAAGTCGTTGCGTTCGCGGGCCTCGCGCCAGCGCGCCTCGGCCTGCGCCACCGCCCGCGCGATGCGCGCGACCAGCGATGGCGGCGTTGCGATCGCGTGATCGCGCAGCCGGCGCATCTCGCGCAGGTTGGCACTCTGCCAGTCGGCAAGCGTAGCGGCGCCGGCCTGCGCCCGCTCGAGCAGCCGCGCGAGCCGCGGCGTGCCGAGCAAGGCATGGCACTCGAGCTCGAGCGTCGCCAGCTGCTCTCCGCGCACGTCCGCGCTGCCGCGCGGCATCGTGATCGCGGCATCCCAGCGCAGCACGGCGAGCGCGCCGCGGAAGGCGTGCAGGCGGCGGAACTCCTGCTCGAGCTGCTGGTACGGTGTCACGGTGGCCACGGCGGCTTGCTCCGGTCTACCCGCCGGGCTGCGCGCGCAGGCGCTCGATGACGCCCGCCAGGTAGTGCGGCGAACGATGCTTGCCCGCGATCAGCGCATAGACCGCCGGCACCACGAACAGCGTCAGCAGCACGGCGATGACCGTGCCGTAGAACACGACGACGCCGATCGGCCGCCGGGTCTCGGCACCCGCGCCGCTGGCGAGCAGGAACGGCAGCGCGCCGAACGCGGTGCACAGGCTCGTCATCAGCACCGGCCGCAGGCGGATTGCCGCGGCGCGTACCACTGCCTGGACGCGATCGAGGCCGCGATCACGCTGCTGGTTCGCGAACTCGACGATCAGCACGCCGTTCTTGGCGGCGATGCCGATCAGCAGGATCATCGCAATCTGGCTGAACACGTTCAGCGAGAAGCCGTACAGCTGCAGGCCGGCGATCGCGCCGATCACCGCCAGCGGCACCGTCGTCAGGATCACCAGCGGGTGCCGGAAACTCTCGAACTGCGCGGCCAGCACCAGGAAGACGATGCCGACCGCGAACGCGAAAGTCGACCAGAGCTGGCCGCGCGAGCGCAGGTACTCGCGGGCCTGGCCGTCGAACGACAGCCGTGCGGTCGCCGGCAACTCGCGCGCCACCAGCTCCTGGAAGAAGCCGACCGCCTCGCCCATCGTGTAGCCGGGCGCCAGGCTGGCGCTGATCGTCACCGCGCGCATCCGGTCGAAGCGGTTGAGCTGCATTGCCGCCGCGGCCTCCTCGAGCCGGACCAGGTTGGCGAGCGGCACCAGCTCGCCGCCGCGGCTGGAACGCACGTACAGGTTCTCGAGGTCGGCCGGCTGCGCCCGGTCCGCGGCCCGGGCCTGCAGGATCACGCGGTACTCCCGGCCCCGATCGACGTAGGTGGTCACGATCCGCGAGCCGAGCATCGCCTCGAGCGTGCGGCCGACGGTCTGCAGCGAGACGCCAAGCTCGGCGGCACGATCCCGGTCCACCGCCACCGAGATCTGCGGCTTGCGTTCCTGATAGTTGGTCTCGACGCTGAGCAGACCCGGATTGGCCGCCGCCTGCTCGACCAGCCGCTCGCTCCAGCCAGCCAGCGTCGGGTAGTCCGGCCCGCCGATCACGACCTGCACCGGCTGGCCGAAACCGGCGACGCTCAGCCCCTGCGGGACGAAGACGAATGAGCGCACGCCCGGCAGGGCACCGAGCTGGCTGCGCAGCGAATCGGCGATCGCCGCGGCCGTGCGCTGCCGCGCGCCCCAGTCGCCGAGCACGATCCAGCCGCGCACCGCGTTGACCTCGGCGCTGAAGCCGACGCTGCCGATCCGCAGCGCGAACCGCTGGATGTCACCGTGACGCTCGATCTCGTCGAACAGGATCTGCTCCGCCTGCTGCAGGTAGCGGCTGGTGTACTCGAGGCTGGCGCCCTCCGGCGCGTCCAGGCCGACGAACAGGAAGCCGCGGTCCTCGCTGGGCGTGAACTCCTGCGGCAGCTGACGGAACGCCAGGCCGGCCAGCACCAGCAGCCCGAGCGTACCGCCGACGACCAGCCACGGCCGCCGGATCAGGCTGCCGAGCAGCCGCTCGTAGCCGACGGCCAGGGCGGTGAAGAAATGCTCGATGCGCGCCGCCAGTGCGCCGCGCTCGCTGCCGCTGCGGAAGACCCGCGCCGCCAGCGCCGGCGTCAGCGTCAGCGCGACCAGCGCCGAAAACAGCACCGCCGCCGCCAGCGTCAGGCCGAACTCGCGGAACAAGCGGCCGAGCACTCCGGGCAGGAACGACAGCGGCACGAACACCGAGACCAGGACGGCCGTCGTCGCGATCACCGCGAAACCGATCTCGCGGCTGCCGTCGAGCGCCGCCAGCAACGGCGGCTGGCCGGCCTCAATGCGCCGGAAGATGTTCTCGAGCACGACGATCGCATCGTCGACCACCAGGCCGATTGCCAGCACCATGCCGAGCAGCGTCAGCACGTTGATCGAGTAGCCCATGAAGTCCATGAACGTCAGGCTGGCCAGGATCGACACCGGGATGGTCAGCGCCGGCAACAACGTTGCCCGCAGGTTGCCAAGGAACAGGAAGATCACCAGCAGCACCGCGCCGAGCGAGATGCCGAGCGCGGTGACCACCTCGCGCAGCGAGGAGCGGATGAACACCGCGCGATCGACATCGGCGGTCAGCCGCATGCCGGCCGGCAGGTCGGCGCCGATCCGCGCCAGGGTCCGGTGCACCTCGTTGGCGACCTCGAGCGTGTTGGTGCGCGACATCTGCTCGATGCCGAAGCTGACGCCCGCCAGCCCCATCGACCGCGACACGCTGCGCTCGTTCTCGGCGCCGAGCCGCACGTCGGCGATGTCGCCAAGCCGCACCAAATAGCCGTCCGGCCCGCGCCCGATCACCAGCCGGCGGAAATCCTCGACGCGGTTCAGGCCGGTATCGGTGCGTAGCGCGAACTCGCGCTCTATCGACTCGAGCCGGCCGGCCGGCAGTTCGACGTTCTCGCTGCGCAGCGCCGCCTCGATGTCGGTAATGGTCAGCGCCCGCGCGGCCAGCGCCTGGCGATCGATCCAGATGCGCACCGCCTGGCGGCGCCCGCCGTTGATGTTGACCCGCGCGACGCCCGGGGTCGCCGCCAGCTGATCGACCAGCACGCGCTCGGCGTAGTCGGTCAGCTCGATCGCCGACTGCCGGTCGCTGGTCAGGTTCAGGTACATGATCGCCTCGCCGTCGGCACCGCTCTTGCGGATCTCCGGCGGCTCGGCCTCGTCCGGCAAGTCATCGAGGACGCGGCCGATGCGATCGCGGATGTCATTGGCGGCGGCGTCGATCGGCCGGTCGGCACTGAACTCGACGGTGATTGCCGAACGCTCGTCGCGCGAGCTGGAGCGCAGCTTCTCGATGCCCTCGAGACCGGCGATGCGGTCCTCGATGAGCTGGGTGATCTTGTTCTCGACGATCGCCGCGCCAGCGCCGTTGTAGGCGGTGGTGATCGAGATCACCGTCGGCTCGACGTCCGGATACTCGCGCACTGGCAGCCGGTCCAGCGAAATGAGTCCGAGCAGCACCAGCAGCAGGCTGATCACGGCCGCGAAGACCGGGCGCCGGATCGAGATCTCGGAGAGCTTCATTGCTGCGCGGCGGCCGGCGCGGGCTCGAGCTCAGTGACCGCAACACCCGGCCGGACTTTCTGCGTGCCCTCGACAATCACCCGCTCGCCGGCAGCCAGGCCCTCGAGGACCTCAACCTCGCCGGGGCTGCGCCGGCCCAGTGCGACGGTGCGGCGCTCCACCTGGCCGCCCGCGACCACGTAGACGAACAGGTCGCCACGCTCCGGAATGACCGCCTGCTCCGGCACCACCAGCCCCGGCCGCGGCTCGCGGCTGACCCGCACCGTCAGGAACATGCCGGGGCGCAGCCGGCCGTCGGTGTTCGGCAGGCGCGCGCGCACCCGCACCGAGCGCGATACCGGATCGACGCGCGAATCCACCGTCTCGACGGTACCGGCGAAGCTGGTGCCGGGCCAGGCGGCACTGGCCGCCTCGACCGCGAGGCCCGCCTGCAGCACCGCAAGGAACACCTCGGGCACGTCGAAATCGAGCTTCATCGTCGCGGTATCGTCCAGCGTCGTGATCACCGTGCCGGGATTGACGAGCGCACCCAGGCTGACCCGGCGCAGGCCCACGGTGCCGGCAAAGGGCGCGCGGATCACGGTATCGGCGACGCGCGCGGCCGCCGCCGCAACCCGCGCCTCGTTGGCCTTCAGCGTCGCCTCGATCTGCTCGAGCTGCGCCTGCGACAGGGCCTGCTGCGTGAACAGGTCGCGGCTGCGCGTGAATGCCGAGCGGCTCTCGGCCAGCGCCGCCTCGGCGGCCGCGAGGTCCGCCCGGTCCTGGGTCGACTCGAGTTCCACCAGCACCTGGTTGCGCCGGACCTGCTGGCCCTCGGTGAAACGCAAGGCCGTCACGACCCGGGCAGCCCGCGAGGTCACTTCAATGGCCTCGTTGGCCCGTGCGGTGCCGAGGGCCTCGACGCGGACTGCGAGCGGCTTCGAGGCGACCGCCGTGGTCACGACCGCGACTGGCCCGCCCATGTTTCCGGCCTCCGGGCCACCCGTCGTTGCTTCTTCAGCCCCGCGGCCCAGGACGAACCAGCCCGCAATCACCACAATGGCGACGACGGCAATGGGCAGCAGGCGACGCAGCAGATCAGGCATCGCCCGCGCCTCCATATCAGAAGTTGAGCCGGATGACGACTTCGGCCACGCAGGCCGGCTTGCCGCCGCCCTCGATCTCGGCGGTGTACTGCTCGGTGATCTGCAGGCCCTCGCCAGCCTCCTCGACCGCCTTCAGCGTGATCCGTCCGCGGACCCGCGCGCCGACCGGCAGCGTGGCCGGAAACCGCAGGCGATTGATCCCGTAGTTGATCGCGCTGCGCACCCCCGGGAACCGCGACCGCCCGTCAACGAGTCCAGCCAGCCAGGGGTAGAGCGATAGCGTCAGGTAACCGTGCGCGATTGTGCCGCCCGAAGGCGACTCGCGCGCGGCTCGCTCCGGATCGCAGTGGATCCACTGGTGATCGCCAGTGGCATCCGCAAAGGCATTGACCCGCTCCTGCGTGAGCTCGAGCCAGTCGCTCACCCGGGTTTCGCTGCCGACCGCTGCCTGCAGTTCCTTCAGGACCTGTTCCTTCGACATCGCTGTATCCATGACCTGGGAAAAAGAGAGGGATTCTAACCGATGGGATGGAGCGGCACCCTTCAGCGGGCGGAGCACCATCCGGCAATCAGCCCTGGCAGCAGCTCCGGCGCCTGGCCGCCGACATAGATACCGATGTGGCCGGCCTCGATCCCATGGCTGCTGCAGTCCGCGCTTCCGGTCCGGCCCTCGAGCGCCAGTGACGCGGCCGGCGGGACCAGATGATCGCGGGTCGCGTAGACGTTCAGGATCGGACAGCGGACCTGGCCCAGTTCCACCGGGCGACCGGCGAGCTCGAGGCCGCCGTTGATGAGTCGGTTTTCCTGAAAGAACCAGCGGATGAACTGCGCGAATGCAGCCCCCGCCTGGTCCGGGCTGTCCAGGATCCAGCGTTCCATGCGCAGGAAGGTCGCAAGCGCCTGCTGATCCGCATCGGCGGCGGCCAGCCGCGCGTACTTGCCGCTGCTCAGGCGCAGCGGCCGTAGCGCCAGGAAGGCCGCGTTCAGCAGCGCGCCCGGGATGTTGCCGTACACCTCGGCCATCCGCCCGGCGTCGAGCCCGCGGGCCCACCGGGTGAGCAGATTGTCCGGCGTGTGGAAATCCACTGGCGTCACCATCGTGATCAGGTTGCGCACCCGCGCGCCGTGCAATGCCGTGTAGCACAGCGCCAGCGTCCCGCCCTGGCAGACGCCCATCAGGTTGACTGCCGGCACGCCATGGGCGGCACAGACCACGTCGACGCAACGGTCGAGGTAACCATTGATGTAGTCGTCGAGATCGCGGTAGCGATCAGCCGGAGCCGGATCACCCCAGTCGATCAGCCAGACCGTGAGCCCGCGGGCCAGCAGGCCGCGGATCAGCGACCGGTCCGGCTGCAGGTCGAGCATGCCGGGCCGGTTGACCAGCGCATAGCAGATCAGGACCGGAGGCAGGTCCGCCGGCGGGCCGAGCGGCCGGTAGCGATACAGGACCACACCGTCCTCGCGCCAGGCCTCGTCACGGGCAGAACACCCCGGTCCAACCGCCGGCAGCTCGGTAAGCGCCGCGATCGCCGCGGCGAGCCGTCGCCAGGAACCGAGCAGCTCGGACTGTACCGCCGCCGGATCGAGGGCGCTCGGCGTCACGGTGAGCCGGCCTCACGGTCGCGCAACGCGCGCTCCAGCTCGCGGACCCGGCGCCGCAGGGTCTGCAGTTCCTGATACAGCTCGTCCTGTTCGGCCCGTCCCGTCAAACCGAACTGACGTCCCAGTGCATCCAGGGCTTCCATCTGCACGGCCCGCCACTCGGTGAGAGCCGCCAGCAGTTCCTGCTGCGCTGCGACGAAATCCGCCCTGGGCGCGGCCGCCGCCCAGGCCTGTTCGCCGCTTTCCAGCCAGAGTTCATGCAGGCCCGCAACACTCACAATCCGGTCAGCGGACGGCGTGGCAAGCGCCGCCATCAGGCGTGCCGCTGCGTCCGCAGCGATGGCGACCAGCAGTTGTCCGAAGGCATGCGTCGCCTGTTGCAACCGCACCAGTACAGCAACGTGGTGACCGTGATCCGGCAGCTGCAGCGAGGCCGGGCGGAGCGCTTGCTGGTACGCGGCCAGGAACAGGGCCTGCAGTCCCGCTGAGTCCGCCGGACCTGCACTGCCGCCAGCGGCAAAGCGCTGCCAGAACTCGTGGGTCAGGCTGGCGTATTGGCTGCCAAAGTCCGCGAGGCGCTGCAGCGTCTCCGGTGGCACGCCGCCGCCCTGGCCGGCCGCCAGCCGGCTCCAGAACTCCTGCTGCTGTTCTAACCAGGCTGCGGTCGGGTCGGCAGTCATCGTGGCGCACCCTCCAGGCTATTGCTCTGCAAAAGATCCGCAAGCACTTCGTGCTGCAACAGCGTTTCGTGAATACTACTAACTAACTGTTTTATAAAGCTAACAAGTAGCCAGTTCCGCTCCGTGGCCGAGTCACCGAAAAAACTTATTGCACTGCAATAAATCCTCGTGTATCGTGCCGGCCTATGCAATCGAGCCCCAGGCTCAAAGGATGCCAGAAATGACAAGCTCCGCCTTCGATTTCAGTGCATTCATGGATGCAAGCCGCAAGGCCATGGCGCCGGCCCACAAGTTCAGCGAACTCGCGCTGCAGAGTTTCGAGCGCATGGCCCGCCAGCAGTATGCCTTCGCGGGCGAGGTGCTGGAGTTCTCGGTGCAGGAGCTGCAGCTGCTGTCATCGGCCAAGGATTTCAATGAGTTGACTGCCAAGCAGCTGGAGATTGCGAGCCAGTTCGCCGAGAAGGCCGCGCAGCGTTCCCAGGATCTGGTGAAGCTCGCGACCGACCAGCAGGCCCAGGTTTCGAAGTGGTTTGATCAGACGGCGGTCGACACCGCCCGGACGGCCCGCAAGGCCGCCTGATCGAACCCCGTACCCTCCCCCCCTCGGGACGGCGTGCCTTCAGGCCGCCGTCCTATTTTTTTGCCCGCGGCCCGCGCTGCTTGCCGCAGTGCAGTAACGCACTGCGGCACGATCCGGTACACTCCAGCCATGATCAAGGAACGGTTGATCAAGAAGTACGCCAACCGGCGCCTGTACGACGCCTCGATCAGCAAACACGTCACCCTCGAGGACATCCGCGACCTGATCGTCCGCGGTGAAAAAATCCGCGTCGTCGAGGACAAGACGGGTGAAGACATCACCCGGCTGATCCTGCTGCAGGTGATCGCGGAGCAGGAGCAGTTCGGCCGGCCGATCCTGTCGACGGCCCTGCTCGAGGGCATCATCCGTTACTACGGCGGACCGATGCAGGACTTCATGTCCCGCTACCTGGAACAGAGTGTCTCCGCCTTCATGCGCCAGCAGGAAAGCGTGCAGCAGCAGGTGTCACAGATGCTCCGGCAGGCTCCGCCGCCGATGAACGCGATGGCCGACCTCGCCCGCCAGAATCTCGAACTCTGGAACCGCGTCCAGGAAGGGATGCTCGGCCTGCTGGTCCCGCCCCGCGCGAATCCGGCCGCGGGCGAGGACCACGAGGAACCTGCCGCCGGCGCACCAGGTCGCGCCGAGGGCTGATCGGGGCCAGTCCCTCAGCGCCTTCGGTCGAGCAGTTCACCCAGCGGCAGCGTGCCGGTTTCGTCGAAGGGAACCGTGCGCTTCACGCCGAGCCGCGTGCTCAGCTTGCCGTGCAGCCGATACTCGATCTGCTCGCGTTCGCGCCGGTCCGCGGTGGCGAGCCGGATCAGCGCATTCGCGGCATTTGCGGTCAGCAGCATGTCGAACTCGGCCTCGCCGTTGGCCGGGACGGTGAACTCGCGCGCCGAAACACCGTGGGCAAAGTGCTCGCCGGCCAGTTCGACGTCCACGTCGAGCCCGTGGACCGGCAGGCTGAGTGAGTTCGGATTCTGCACACGCAGGCGCAATTCCAGGCGCTGCTCGAACAGGCCCGCCTCGATGGTGCGCAGCTTTACAAAGGACAGCTTCGGCGGCTCCAGCTGCGTGCCGACGCCGGCACAGGCGGCCAGCAGGGACAGGACCAGCACAGCGATGACGCGCATGGGGCTTATCCTGCCATGAGTCCGGGGTCGAATGCCGGCGGAGCTTCATCGAGCAGCTGGTACAGGCGGCCGAGGTGCCGGCGGTACAGGCGCTGGAAACTGGCCGCCGACTCCCCCGGATTGGCCTCCGGCAGGGCCCAGAACCAGTCCGAGCCCTCGCAGACCCCGAGCTGGTATTCCGCCAGCGATTGGCCGGCCTCGTCGAGCGAGCCTTCGACGACGACCTGGTCGAACACGGCCTTGGCCTCGCAGAGCCATTGCCAGAGTGCGTTGCGCTCCGGATTGCCGATCCAGGTATCGAGCCGGCCGTCGATCCAGCTGCCGGCGACGAGCGTATCGAGCGGCCGTACCTCGACACCCTGCTGCAGGCAGCGCGCAAACGTGGACAGGCGCAGGCGCGGGTGGGTCGCGAGGCGCCGGTACAGGGCGCGCTGGAACCGGTAGCCACCGTCGGGAAAAGACTCCCACGCGTTCAACCCGTCCATCACCAGCGAAATCGCGTTGCGACCCTGCAGCCCGCCACTGGCCGCGAGGCGTTCGAGCTCGAGCACCAGGTCCGCGGCCGCAGCCTCGCCATCCTGGTGCGAATACTCGAAGCCGACACGCTCGGAGAGTTCGTCGTGGCGAAAGAAGCAGACCAGGCGCTGTTCCCCACGGCGCCAGCCGCAGTGCGCCGCCGCAGCCGGAATCGCTCCCGCGGAGCGCCGCAGGACACCATCAGCGCTGGCCGTCCAGTCGAATCCAAAACCGTCGAGCATCGCGAGCGTGGCGTCGGAAATCGCACCCTCGGCCGGCCAGCAGCCGCGCGGCCGCAAGCCGAAGGCGCGGTGGAAGACCTGCAGCGCCCGCGCCAGATGCCAGCGGGCCCGGTCGGCGCCGCCCGGGTAGCAGGGTGCAGCCGGCAATTCGAGCCCGGGATCGGCCTGGTGCGCGGCCGCAAAATCGAACAGCAGCGGCATCACCGGGTGGCCCCAGGGCGAGATCGACAGCTCGACCTGGCCGTTGCCGGCCAGGCGCCGATAACGCGGCACGAGGCCCGAGAGCACGTCGGCGATGCATTCGAGCAGCTGGCGCCGGTCCGCCACGCTGAAGTCACCCGCACGCCGGAGCAAGGGGCGGACGCGCGGATCACCGCGGCGCACCGTTTCCCCAAGCCAGGCGAGGTGATACCAGACTGCGAGATCGGTCAGCTGCGAGGGCTCTGCCCCCGCCACGGTTCCGTCGCGGAGCATCGGCGCCATACGCTCGGCCAGTGCCCGGTAGGCCGGGAAGCGGCTGACCTGCGTGTCCTGGCCAGCGCGCAGGCAGGCACGGGCCAGCATCGGCCAGTGCTGGCGATCCTCACCGGGTCCGTCCGGGCCGAGCAGTGCGAGGACCCGGTCCGGAATGGGTGCGCCGCTGCGAAAGTGCGCGGCGAGGCCCGTACAGTAATCGTCGAGCTGATCGAGCAGCACCGGCGAGAAATTGACGACCGCACAGGCTTCCGGGACGGTTTCGAGGTGGACTGCCAGGTCGATGCAGTCCCGCATGCCATGCAGGTAGGACCAGGGCCGCTCGAACTGACCGGTCAGGGGATCACGGTACTGGGGCTGGTGCAGGTGCCAGCAAAGCACCACGTTTACCCGCTCATCGACAGCCTCGTCCAACCCGTGGGTCCCTCCCGGCCAGAGTGCCCGCGGCTCGGCGGGCGGGGCGCAGTGTAGCAGCGCCGCCTCCCCGGGGTCGGTCCTCACCCGGGAAGAATTTGCCGCTTGACTAATATTAACTTGATAGTATTATTGAGCAATCAACGGCGGTAATTTAGCACCGTGGACCACAGTACAGAAGCCCAGGATCAGGATCGGCTCTCGCAGAAGTTCCAGAAGGAACTGAACGCCGGGCTCGCCAGCCTTGTGCTGCTCTCGGTCCTGGACCAGGCGGATGAGGATCTCTACGGCTATCAGATCGCGAAACGGCTGCAGGGCACCGGCGGGGGCGATGCCCCGATCAAGCAGGGCGCCCTCTATCCGGTGCTGAGGCAACTGGCGGCGAGCGGGCTGCTCGCCAGCCGCATCGTGCCGTCGTACGCTGGCCCACCGCGGCGCTATTACCGGATGACGCCAGCGGGGCGCGAGGCGCTGGCCGCCTGGCGCGCGATCTGGCAGTCCACACGCGATTTCGTCGACGGATGCATGCAGCCCGGAGGAACAACCGCATGAACCAGCGCACCGCTCCACGCTCGATCGACCAGTACCTGGCCGCGCTGCGCGAAGCGCTGGCCGGCGAGGACCCGGCCCTGGTCCAGGATGCGCTGTACGACGCCGAGGAGTACCTGCGCGCCGAGGTCGCCGCCCATCCCGACCGCCTCGAGGCGGACACGCTCGAACTGATCGCAAGCACCTACGGCGCGCCTGACGAGGTGGCCGCGGCCTACCGCACGACCGAAAAGCAGCTGCAAACGGCACTCGCACCGCCGCCCCGTCGCGAAGCGCAGGGCGCACTCGGCCGTTTCTTCGCCGTGTACGTGGATTCGCGCACCTGGACCGCACTGTTCTACCTGCTGCTGTCGCTGGTGACCGGCATCTTCTATTTCACGATGGTCGTGACCGGCTTCTCGCTGTCCGCAGGGCTGCTGGTCCTGATCATCGGCATCCCTTTCTTCCTGCTGTTCGTAGGCTTCACGCGCGTGCTGTCGCTGGCCGAGGGACGCCTCGTCGAGGGACTGCTCGGGCAACGCATGCCGCGACGCCCGTTGTATCCGGAGCGCGGAGTACCGATACTCACGCGCATCCGCAACATGCTCGTGGACCGGCGCACCTGGACGACGATGTTCTATTTCCTGCTGATGCTGCCGCTCGGCATCCTGTACTTCACCGTGGCCGTCACCGGCATCGCGGTCAGCCTGGGCCTGGTGTTCGCGAGCCTCGTCGGATTGCTCGGGGAGACCGGCGTCATCACCATCGACGAACTGACCTGGCATTTCCCGCCGACGCTGCTGTTGCCTCTCCTGCTCGCCATCGGCCTGCTGCTGCTCACGGCCGTGATGCACCTGGTGCGCGGCATCGGGCGGATGCACGGCGCGCTCGCCAAGAACCTGCTGGTCGCGCGCGACGGCGCCGATTGAGGCGGTCCCGGGGATGCTGATCGTCGCCGCGGTTGCGGCCCTGCAGCTGGCTGCCGGAGCGCCGCCCGGACCACCGCCCGCCTGCCTGCCCGATGGCGCCGGCTACCTGACGATGCGCCTGCGTGGCAGCATCGACCGCGAAATCGACTGGCGCGGCGAGGCCATCGCCTGCACCGGCATGTCGCGGCCGGACGGGCTCGGCCTGCGGCTGCGCTTCTCCAGCCAGGAGCCGGGGGCCGGGGAAATGGCCATCGTGTTCGCGGCCAGCGCACTCGGCGAGGGTGCCACTGCTCGCGAGGTGCCGGTCAACATCACGCTGTTCGACCGCCAGGGCGAGCACATCTACGCGACCCGCGGCGATCACCGCTGCGTGCTCGACCGCGTGGAACAGCAACCGCTCGATGGTCCCGGCCTGCTGCCACGGAGCTACCGCATCAGCGCTCGCGGCTTCTGCACCGAACCGATGCGGGCACTGGACGGGGTCGGTGCTGTCCTGCTGACGCGCTTCGATTTCAGCGGACTGGTGACCTTCCCCAGGGACGAAGCCCCGGCTCCGCCGACACTCGCCCATCTGCCACGCGAGGAAGTCACCGTCACGACCCGGACCGGCCGGCATCACTTCGAGGCCTGGACTGCGACGAATGACGCCGCCCGGGCCCGCGGCCTCATGTTCGTCCAGGAACTGCCAGCCGACACCGGCATGCTGTTTCTGTTCGATGAGCCGCACCTGGCCTCCTTCTGGATGAAGAACACCTTGATCCCGCTCGACATCGTGTTCATCGCCAGCGACGGTCGCGTGGTCAATGTTGCGCAGGAGACACAACCACTGTCGTTGCAGCCGATCCGTTCCAGCGCTCCAGTGACCATGGTCCTCGAGCTCGCCGGCGGGACCGCGGCGCGTATCGGGCTCACAGCAGGAGATCAGGTCGACTACGGGGTCTTTGCCAGCCCCTGAGGTGATCGGTTACACTGGCGCAGCCGTCGCGACCAAGCAACACCAGTGACCGGACCGCGCGACGCCCGTTCCAGCAGAGGAGTTTATCCATGAAGAGGTTTGTCGTTCTTGCCACGACCGCCGCGCTGGGAGCCGCTGCGCTGCCGGCACTGGCCAGCGACGTGTCGGGCATGACTTATGTGATCTTTCCGCGCGTGGAAGCCGTCGGCCTCGACAGCGAGCGCGAGTTCAAGGACGAAATGCAGCTTGGCGTCGGCGCCGGCTACGGGATCAGCGAGAACTGGGCCGTCGAGCTCAACGCTACCCGAAGCCAGCACAGCCATGTTGGCAACCCCGACTTCGACATGGACCTGACCGGGATCTCCCTCTCGGCGCTGCGGATCTTCGCCGCGGACTCGAAGGTGTCCCCGTTCGTGTCGCTGGGCTATGGCGCCTTGCTGCGCAAGTTCACCGGGTACTCCTCCGACGCCGAGTCGATGCTGGAGGCTGGTGTCGGCGCACTGGTGGACCTGTCGGTACGCGAGGACGGGTCGCGCAAACTCCAGCTCCGTCCGGAAATGCGCGTGCGTTATGACTTCGACAAGGACAATGGCTTCGCGGACAAGATCTTCGGCTTGAGCCTGCAGTACGCGTTCGGACCGGCGCGGGTTGCGCCCCCGCCGCCACCGCCACCGCGCGCTGTCGAACCGCCGCCGCCACCCCCGCCGCCGCCGCCTCCTCCTCCGCCACCACCCCCGGGCGATGCGGACAAGGACGGCGTGACCGACGACAAGGATCGCTGCCCCAACACCCCGAAGGGCGCCGTCGTCGATGAGCATGGCTGCACGACGAGCTATGTGCTGCGCGGCGTGCTGTTCGACTATGACTCCGCGGAACTGACTGCGGAGGCCCGCGGCCTGCTGGACGGCATCCATGCCGACCTGCAGACCATGCCGGCGGAACTGCAGCTCGAGATCCGTGGACATACGGACAGCCGCGGCAGCGACGCCTACAACCAGAAGCTCTCCGAGCGTCGCGCCGGTTCCGTGCGCGATTACCTCGCCGCGAAGGGCATTGCCGGCTCACGCATGACCGCGAAGGGTTTTGGCGAGTCCAACCCAGTCGCCAGCAACGACACGGACGAGGGCCGCGCCAGCAATCGGCGGGTGGCCATCGAACTGAGTCGCTGACGCCAGGACTCGATACGCCACGCCAGCGTCTCCCACCCGGGGGACGCTGGCGTGTTATTTTCCGGCGCATGTGCAGGCGGCAAGTGACATGAGCCAGGCGCTGGTCTGCTGGAAATGCGGCGCATCGCTCGCCGACCTCAGCCTGCCGCTGCTGCGGACCGAGGAATGCCGCAGCTGCCGCACGCCGCTGCACGTGTGCCGGATGTGCCGTTTCTTCGATGCCAGCCGGGCGCGCCCCTGCCTCGAGCCGGTGGCCGACGAAGTCCGCGATCGGGACCGGGCGAATTTCTGCGGCTACTTCCAGCCACGAGCGGGTGCCTGGAAGGCGGGTGGCAACGCCACGGACCAGGCGCGCTCGGCATTGGAATCCCTGTTCGGCGGGAAGTCCTGATGCTGCCCCTGCCCCGCTGGACCCGCCCATTGCTGCTGATCGCGACCGCGGCTCTCGCCGCCTGCGGCGGTGGCGGTGGCGGTGGCGGGGACGGCGGCACGATCATTCCGGGAACCTGCTCGGCCACGAGCCAGAAGCAGTTCGTTCTCGATTCCGCCCGCGAGTGGTACCTGTTTCCCGAACTGCTGCCCGCCTCGATCAATATCGCTGACTATGCGACCGCCGCGGAACTCCTCGATGCACTGACGTCGGCCGCACGAGCCCAGGGCCGGGACCGCTATTTCAGCTACCTGACCACCCCGCAGGAGGACAGCTCCTTCCTGCAGGAGGGCGAGTACATCGGATTCGGTTTCCGCATCCAACTCCAGGACGGCCGGCTGCTGGTGCCCGAAGTCTACGAGGCGAGCCCGGCGGACGATGGCGGCATGGGCCGGGGCGTCGAGATCACCGCTATCGACTCAGGCAGTGGTTTCGTGCCGATGGCGACGATCCTGGCGACCGACCCGGATCTCGAGCAGGCCCTGGGGCCGGCCAGCACCGGGGTCCAGCGCGGGCTGCGCTATCTGCGCCGGGACGGGCAGCAGGTCGAAGTGACGCTCACCAAGCGCGTCGTCACGATCCAGCCGCTGCCAGCGACGAACGGCACCCGGGTGTTCTCCCTGCCGGGCAATCCGTCGGTACAGGTCGGCTACATCAACCTGCGCACCTTCATCTCGACTGCGGAAACACCGCTGCGCGACGCCTATTCGCAGTTCCGTACCCAGGGCATCGATTATTTCATCCTCGACCTGCGCTACAACGGCGGCGGCCTGCTCGCCATCGCCGAACTGCTCGGCGACCTGAACGGGCGCGACCGCCTCGCCGCCGACATCTATGCGAACGTTCGGTACAACTCCCGCAAGTCCGCGAACGACGAGACCCGCCGCTTCCAGCCGCAGCCGCAATCGGTAAACCCGGTCCGCATCGCCTTCATCACGACCGGCTTGACCGCTTCCGCCAGCGAGATGGTGGTCAATTCGATGAAACCCTGGGCCGAGGTCGCGATCATCGGCGACGACACCTACGGCAAGCCGGTCGGCCAGGCGGCCTTCGATCTCGCCGGCTGCGACCTCCGCCTGCGGCTCGTCACGCTGAAGGTCACGAATGCCCTCGAACAGGGTGACTACTACGATGGCCTCGCGCCTACCCTGCCCTTCGCCTGCGCGGCCGGCGACGACCTGAGCCGTGGCATGGGGGACCCGCAGGAGAGTTCGACGGCCGCGGCGCTGAGCTGGCTCAACCTCGGCGCCTGTGGGCAGGTCATGGGTACACCTGGCGCCGGATTGCGGGCCCTGGTGGCTGCGCCGGAGGCGGCCCGGACCTGGCCGCGGCCCGCCACGGCGGCCCAGGCCTGGCTGCCCGGCCTGTTCTGAGGCCCAGCTGGCACGCAAGGCTCGCCCAACAGCCCGCAACCGGCTAGTCTTGGGGGTCCCACAGGCCCGGAGGACAGATCATGGCGCTATGGAAGGAAGCTCAGCCCGAGGCGACGGCGCCCCCAGTCACTCGCCTGCGCCCGGAACCGGCCCCGCCGCCCCCGGCGCCGACGCCTGTTCCAGCGCCGCCGCGCGAGCTGAAGGAATCGGTGATTGCCACCGGACTGACCTTCGAGGGCAAGATCGAGGGCTCCGGTCATGTGCGGATCTCCGGTCGCTTCAAGGGTGACATCCACGTCGACGGGACGCTGACGATCGAGGCCGGGGCCCATCTCGCCGGCTCGGTGCGCGCGGGTTCAGTGATCATCGCCGGCGAGATCGAGGGCAACATCGAGGGCGCGAACAAGGTTGAGCTGCAGCAGACGGGTGTCGTCAACGGCGACGTCAACGCCGGCAACCTCACGGTTGCGAGCGGCGCACGCATGCGTGGCCGGGCCGAATTCGGCTGGAGCGACACCGGCAGCCTGAAGCCGGCGGGGCGCGGCTGAGCAGCACCGGGCGATGAGCCGCCGCACGGCTGCCGCTGGCCGGACCCGATCGTGCCCGCACTGCCGGGAGACGATCCTCGAGAGTGCGGCGATCTGTCCTGCCTGCCAGCATCACTTGCGGTTCGGAACCCAGGCCGGCACGGCAACCGGGCCGGCCGGCCAGGTGGCGCTGCGGGTAGCTGGGCAGTTCCGCCGCGACGTCGCGGACGGCACGGGTGAATATTCGGTGGTCGTGGTCATCCGGGATACCGACGGCACCGAGCTCGCCCGCAGGGTCATCGGCGTCGGCGGCCTCGCTCCCGGCGAGGAACGCTCGGTCGAACTCAGCGTCGAGCTTTCAGCGCCCGTGAAGCCGCGATGAGCCTCGAGGTCGTGGACCTGGCGGCCGCCCGCGCCGAGCTCGATCGCCTCGGCATTCGCTATCAGCGGGTGCCTGCTGACGGCGCCTCGAAACCGGAGCGTCTGGTACTGCTGGATCCTGCCGGCAAGACGTTCGAGCTCCACCAGGCCCGGCCCCCCGGCGCCAGTTCAGAGCCACCCTGCGCGCCTGACTACGCGCGCGTCTGCTGCACCGTGCTGTTCGCTGACATGCGCGGATTCACGGCGCTCGCCGAACACCTCGGTCCGGACCAGGTGGTGCCGCTGCTGAACGACTTCCTGTCGCTGCTGGCCACAGCCACTGCCGAGCACGGCGGCACCGTGTTCCACGTTGCGGGCGACGGGCTGATGGCCGGCTTCGGGGTTCCCGCCCAGGCTGCCGATGCCAGCGCGCGGGCGGTCGCCGCCGCGCGTCGCATGATCGCGGGCTTCGAGGACCTCGCCGGCGGCTGGAAGCGGCGCCTCGGCGTCGACACCGGCCTCGGCATCGGCATCAACGCCGGCGACGTGATCGCCGGCGACATCGGCGGGCCGCAGCGGGCCAGCTACACGCTGATCGGCGACACCGTCAACGTTGCGGCCAGGCTCGTCCAGCGCGCGCGCGCCGGGGAGACGCTCATTTCGCGCGCCGTCTGGCAGGCGCTCGAACCGGACCTGCGGCGGGCCGCGTTCGTCGCACTGCCGCCACTCCTGCTGCGCGGACGCTCGCAGCCGGTCGATATCTACTGCCTGCCAGCGGCGGAACGAAAAACATGGGGACCCTTGCCGGAATGCCAGTAACTCTCGTCGAGGTCGGTCCGCGGGACGGCCTGCAGAATGAATCCACCCTGTTCACGACCGCGGCGAAGGTCGAGTTCGTCCGCCGCGTGGTCGCGAGCGGCATCCGCCGCATCGAGGTCGCGAGCTTCGTCAACCCGCGGCGCGTACCGCAGATGGCTGACGCGGAAGCAGTGCTGCAGGCGCTGCCGCGGGTCGACGGCGTGCGCTACATCGGCCTGGTACTGAACCGGCGCGGCTTCGACCGCGCCGTCGCCGTCGGCTGCGAGGAAATCGGCATGGTCGTCGCCGCGAGCGACAGCTTCGGCCAGCGCAACCAGGCGCAGTCCACGCGGGAATCCATCGCGGCCTGGCACGAGATCGCCGCGGCCGCCCACGCCGCCGGTGTGCACGCACAGGTGACGATCGCGGTGGCCTTCGGCTGCCCCTACGACGGCGAGGTCAGCGCCACGCGTGTCGTGGAGATCGCCCGCGAACTCGCCGACGGCGCGCCGTTCGAACTCGCGATCGCCGACACGATCGGAGTCGCGGTGCCGTCGCAGGTGACCGCGCTGCTGCAGCAGTTGCGTGCGGCGCTGCCGGCGATGCCAGTGCGGGCGCATTTCCACAACACGCGCAATACCGGGATCGCGAACGCGTGGGCGGCGGTCGGCGCCGGCGCCACCGTGCTGGATGCCAGCGCCGGCGGCATTGGCGGCTGCCCGTTCGCGCCGGCCGCGACCGGCAACATCCCGACCGAGGACCTGCTGTACCTGCTCGCGCGCTCCGGCATCGACTCCGGCGCCGACCTCGATCGCTGCATCGAGACCGCCGCCTGGCTGCAGGACCAGCTCGGCCGCCCGGTGCCGGGTCTGCTCGCCCGGGCCGGGCCGTTCCCCGCCAGGGCTTAGGGCTTCGAGGCCGCGTCCGCGGCGCGGTCGGCCTTCATCTGCTTGATATTGAGCGGCCGGATCTGCTCGATCGGGCAGCGATCGCGGCCGACCCGCACCTTGTCGAAGCTCGTGACCTGGCTGCCGGACTGCGTCACGCCGATCACGTTGGCGAACATCAGGTCCGTGCAGTTATCCCAGACCGTCAACAGGTAGGCCTCGTTGATGCCGGTCCACAGGATCAGCTTGTCGCGCGCGAGCGGCTGCCAGGACTGGATCCGCATCGCCGTGAAGCCCTGCACGGGATCGCCGGCATAGCCCATGTACTGGGCGAGCGTCTCGTCGGTATCGCTGCGCTTCAGCGAACCGGCGCAGCCGGTGACGAGCGCGGCCATCAGGACCAGGATGAAGGCACGTTGCATGGCACTATCTCCTTGGCAAGTTCCGGCAACATTCGCGATCTTCCGGATCTGACCGCTGCCCCGCGCGGAGGTTCCAGCGCCGGCAGGGTTTCAGCGCGCCAGGTCCCGCAGCAGGCTGTGCCACTGCAGCAGCGCGCCCTCGATCGAGTCGACGGGAACGCGCTCGTCCAGCCCGTGGGCGAAATCATCGGACGGCTTCATGAACAGGCCTGAGACCCCGTAACTCGGCACGCCGAGATTGCGGTAATACAGGCTGTCGGTCGCGCCCGCAGACATGTTCGGGACGATCGGCAGCCCCGGATGGCGCAGGTCGATCGCGCGGCGCAGCGCGGCCATCACATCCGCGCGCAGCGGCGAGGCGTCGCTCGCCACCGGACTGCCGATGACGCTGATCTGCGCTGCCGGATTGGCGATCACCTCCGCCAGCGTCGCGAGGACCTTGTCGATGGAAACGCCCGGGAAGATCCGGCAGTTGACCGTCGCGGTCGCGCTCTGCGGCAATGCGTTGGCGGCGTGGCCGGCCTGCACCATGGTAGCGACGCAGGTCGTGCCCAGCTGGCCGACGAATTCCGGTTGGCCGGACAGGAACTCGATCGCGGCAGCGTCGGTGGGGTCCCCGGCATAGCGCCGCATCACCGCGCCGGCCTCCCCCGGCGTCATCGCGCCGACCGCGCGGAAGTACTCCCGCGTGAGCTCGCTCTGCTGTGGCGGGAAACGCCAGGCCGCGAGCCGCCCGAGGGCCCCGGCGAGCGCATAGATCGGATTGCCGGGGCCGGGCCGGCTGCTGTGGCCGCCGGGACTCCGGAAGGTGACCTCGAAATCGGCATAGGTCTTTTCCGCCGCCTGTACGCCGTACACCAGCGGCGTCCCGTCCTCGCCGAGCATGCCGCCGCCGGCATCGCTGTTCAGCACCAGCTCCGCGTCCCGGAACTGCCGCGCCAGCATGGCGGTGGAGGCCTGGGTCGTCTCCTCGTCACCGGTCAGCGCCAGGATGATGTCGCGCCGCGGCTGGAAATGCTCGGATTTCAGCCACAGCAGCGTGGCAACCATCGTCGCGATGCCGAACTTGTTGTCGGAGCTGCCGCGGCCGAAGACGAAGCCGCCGTCGGTGACCGGCACGAAGGGATCCCGCTGCCAGTCGCCCGCCAGCGCGGGTACAACATCCATGTGCGCGGCCAGCACGATGGGTTTCAGCGTCGGATCCGAGCCGCGGTAGCGCGCCGTCAGGACCGCGGTGTCCTCGAAGGGCGTGATCGTGATGTCGCTGGCGGCGAAGCCGCCGTCGCGCAGCACGCCGGCGAGGTACTCCGCATAGGCCGGAACCTGGTCCTGCCCGGGGAAGGTGCGGAACCGGATCGAGCTGCCGAGGATCTCGAGCGCCTGCACCGTCGTCGCCGGCGGCACCGCGGCCGCAGCCGCCGACGCCACCAGCGCGAGACTCGCCTGGATCAGCCACCTCATGCGCATCGGCCAAGTATAGGCGGCCGCCACCCACTTCCGCAGGGGAAATAGGTGGCGGCCGCGGCTTCAGGCGGCCTGGACCTCGATCCGGCGCGGTTTCAGTTCCGCACGCTTGGGGATGCGCAGGGACAGCACGCCGTCCTTCAGGCTCGCCTCGATGCGATCCGCGTCGAGTTCGCTGGTCAGCGTGAAGCTGCGGCGGTAGCGCGTCGAGCGGATCTCGGCGTAGGCCGGCTCGATGCCATCCGGCACGTTGATCGCGGCCTCGCCCTCGACCACGAGCGCCTCGCGCTCGGCCTCGATCCTGAGACGGTCCTTGGTGACGCCGGGCATGTCGAGCACGAGGCTGACGCCGTCCGCATCCTCGAAGATATCCACCGGCGGGACCAGCGTGTAGCCGGCCTCCCGCGCCTGCGGCCGGCCCTGGGCCCCGGCCTCAGTCTGCTTCGTGACTTCCTGTGTATTGCTCATGATCGGCCTCCGCTTTCAGTGAATCTCGATCTGCCGGGGCTTCGCGGCCTGGCGACGGCCGGCCGTGATCTGCAGCACCCCGTCCCGGTAGCGTGCGCTGACCCGATCCGGGTCCACGTCGTCGGGCAGGCTGATGACCCGACGGAACGCGCCGTCGAAGCGCTCCTGCCGATACCAGGTAGCCTTCTTCTGCTCCGGGACCTTGCGCTGGCCCGACACCGTCAGCAGGTTCTGCTGCACCGAGATATCGACGGTCGCCGGATCGAGCCCGGCGGCAAACAGGTACACCTCGACGTTGTCCGGCGTCGTCCCGATGTTCATCGGCGGGTAGGTCCCGCGCGAGGCCGGGCGGGTGGCGGCCGGCCACGGCGAGCGCCCCAGCATCTCGTCCATCTCCTGCTCGAGGCGCCTGAATTCCTGCAGCAGGCCGCCGTCGAAGACCCTTGAAATTCCAAACATGACCGCTCCTCCTGATCCCGTAATTCCACGCCCTCGCGGGCATGTTCCAGAGATGGAGACCAGCTTCCGGAGTTCAAGGGGGCACCCGGGGTGCCGTCGGCTCCCCTACAGGATAGAATAGGCCGTTGATCGGGGCTCCAGGGGTCCGGGTCAGGGTCCTTGGCAGTTCCTTTGGGAGGAGAAGGCGGATGGCGGTCAATGTCACGGCACCGATGTCGGGGAAGATCACGGAGATCTTCTGCAAGGTCGGCGACCAGGTCAGCAACGAGGACGAGTTGATGATCCTGGAAGCCCTGAAGATGGAAAATCCGATCTTCGCTCCTGCCGATGGCCGGATTACGGCAATCAAGGTCGAGCCGGGCGCCGCAGTCGAATCCAACCAGCTGCTGCTGGTCATCGAATAATCCACCACCGCATCGCTCCCGCCCCCGGGGAGCGGGCGAGCCGCTGCTGCCCGGCCCGCAGGCCCCGCCGCATCGAGGAGTACCGGAACTTGGAAGACTTCATGGGCGCGTTCAAGCTGATGCTGTTCGTGGCCGGCCTGTCGGTGCTGATCTCACTGCTCGTCGCCGGCGTCATTCAGTTGATCTTCAACGCCATCCGCAGGCTGCGTCCGCCGGCACCGGCAGCCAGCGAGCCAGGCAAGGGGAGCTGAACGTGCCAGAGATTGATTTGCTGTCCATCTTCCAGGGCGTCGCGACGCTGGTCGCCGCCGAACCGGCGATCATGGTCGCGCGGATCGTGCTGATCCTGCTCGGCATCGCCTTCGTCTGGCTCGGCGTCAAGGGCACGCTCGATCCGCTGATCATGATCCCGATGGGCATCGGCATGACTTCCGTGAATGCCGCGGTCCTCTATTTGTCCGGCTCGGTGATGGGCACGATCTTCCTCGACCCGATGGCGAGCGAGACGACCGAGCTCGTCAACGAGCTGCAGATCAATTTCCTGCAGCCCATCTACACCTTCACGTTCAGCAATGGCCTGATCGCCTGCCTCGTGTTCATGGGCATCGGCGTCATCACCGACATCGGCTACATGCTGATTTCGCCGTTCCGCAGCATGTGCATCGCGCTGTTCGCGGAACTCGGCACGCTGCTGACCTTCCCGCTCGCGGTCGCCGTCGGCTTCACCTTCAAGGAGGCCGCGGCGGTGGCGATGATCGGCAGTGCCGACGGCCCGATGGTGCTCTACACCTCGCTGATCCTGGCCGACGACCTGTTCGTGCCGATCACGATCGTCGCCTACCTCTACCTGAGCCTGACCTACGCGGGTTATCCCTACCTGGTCCGGTTCATGGTCCCGAAGCAGCTGCGCGGGATCAAGATGGATGCGAAGCAGATTCCGAGCGTCTCCGCGGCGGAGAAGGTCACCTTCGCGGTGATCATCAATACGCTGCTGTGCCTGCTGCTGCCGGTGGCGGCGCCGCTGTTCATGTCCTTCTTCCTCGGCATCGTCATCCGCGAGGCCGGCCCGAAGCCCTTCGTCGACTTCATCGGCGGGCCAGTGCTGTACGGGGCGACGTTCTTCCTGGGACTGCTGCTCGGCGTCCTGTGCGAGGCCGGCACCATCCTGAACCCCAAGGTCGTCCTGCTGCTGGTGTTCGGCATCCTCGCCCTGCTGCTGTCCGGCATCGGCGGCATCATCGGCGGCTACGTGGTCTGGCTGGCGAGCGGCCGCAGCTTCAACCCGGCGATCGGCATCGCCGGCATCTCCTGCATCCCGACCACGGCCAAGGTGGCCCAGAAGGAGGTCCGCGCGGCCAACAAGTTCGCCGTGATCCTGCCGTGGGCGATGGGCGCAAGCATCTGCGGCGTCATCACCTCGGCGATCATCGCCGCCATCTACGTCACGCTGCTGCGCTGAGCAGCAGCCATCGAATCCGGCTGAAACGAGAAAGACGATGAACTTTGCACTGACCGAAGACCAGCTCCTGATCCAGGAAACCGCACGGCGCTTCGCCGCCGAGGACATCGCGCCCACGCTCGAGGAAGAGGAGCGCAACCACGAGTTTCGCGCCGACCGCGTCGCCCGGATGGGCGGGCTCGGGTTCTTCTCCTGCGCCGTGCCCGAGGAATTCGGCGGCAGCGGCATGGGCTTCAGCGAGTCGGTCCTGATGGCCGAGCAGATCGCCAGGGTCTCGGCCTCGTGGCGGCTGCCGTTCAACATGCAGAACCTGGGTCCCGCGCTGACCGTGTGCCGGTTCGGCACGCAGGCGCAGAAGGAGAAGTACGTGCCCGGCTGGGTCGCGGGCACGCAGCTCGGCTTCTTCGCCATGACCGAGCCGAACACCGGCTCGGATGTCGCCAGCATGCGCACCTATGCCGTCGACAAGGGCGACCACTGGGAGGTGCACGGCGGCAAGATCTGGATCTCGCAGGCGCATGTCGGCGATGCCGGCCTGCTGTATGCCTACACCGACCGTGCGGCCGGCAACAAGGGCATCACCGCCTTCCTCATCGAGCCGAAGAACATGCCCGGCTGCAGCGCGCGTCCGATCGAGACCAAGCTCGGCCTCAAGTGCGCGCCGACCGGTGAGTTCACCTTCGACGGCATGAAGGTGCCGAAGGACAACGTGCTGGGCAGGCCCGGTGACGGCTTCCGCATCTGCATGTGGCAGTTGAACCAGACCCGCCTTGGCTGCGCGGCCGGCGCGCTGGGCGTCGCCGGCGGGGCGCTCGACCTGGCGATCCAGTACGCCAACGAGCGCACCCAGTTCGGCAAGCCGATTTCGCAGCACCAGATGGTCCAGGCGCAGATCGCCGAGCTCACGGTCGAGCATCAGGCCGCGCAGATGCTGGTCTACCGGGCCGCGTGGCTGAAGGACCAGGGCAAGCCGAACCAGTTCGAGACCTCGGTCGCCAAGTACGCGGCCTCCGAGGCGGCCGTGCATGCCGCGAACGAGTGCATGAAGATCTACGGCTCCTACGGCTTCTCCACCGAGTATCCGGCCGAGCGCTTCTACCGCGACTCCAAGTCACTGCAGGTAGTCGAGGGCACCTCCAACATCCAGAAGGTCATCATCGCGGGCATGGCACTGGGCTTCACCCCGAACCGCGACTGAGGGCAGATCGATGAGACCGTATTTCGAGAAGATGCCCGGCTTCGGCAAGCCGCTCCGCGAGAACCGCATTGCGCGCTCGAAGGACAGTCGCGCCAGCCTCGAGACCGTCGAGGCCGGGATCGCGGCGCTGCGCAAGGAGCGGGAGAAGGTCGGGATCCCGGCCGAGACGATCAACGCGCGCGGCGGACTGACCATTTGGCAGCGGCTCGAGTACCTGGTCGATCCGGGCACCTGGCATCCGCTGCACAGCCTCTACAACCCCGAGGAGAACGAGGAAGGCACGACCAACGTGGTCGATGGCCTCGGCCGGATCGCGGGGCGCTGGGCCGTGATCATCGGCTTCGACAACAAGGTGCTTGCCGGGGCCTGGATCGCCGGGCAGCCGGACAACATCCTGCGCGTCACTGACCTGGCGAAGCGGCTGCACATCCCGCTCGTCTGGCTGGTCAACTGCAGCGGCGTGAAGCTGCCCGACCAGGAGAAGTTCTATGCCGGGCGGCGCGGCTCCGGCGCGCCGTTCTTCCGGCACGCCGAGCTCGAGCAGGCCGGCATCCCGATCCTCGCCGGCATCTACGGCACGAATCCGGCCGGCGGCGGCTACCAGGGCATCACGCCGACCATCCTGATCGCGCACAAGGACGCCAACATCGCCGTCGGCGGCGCCGGCATCGTCTCAGGCATGTCGCCGCGTGGCGGCTTTGACGTCGAGGGACTCGAGCAGCTGATCAACGTCACGCGCGATCTCAAGGAGCGGCCACCCGGTCGCGTCGAGACGCACTACAACGAGACCGGCTTCTTCACGCATGTCTGCGACGAGGAACGGGGCGTCCTCGACGGCATCAAGGACTACATGCGCGCGATCCCGGCCTACGACCCGATGTTCTTCCGCGTCGCCGCGCCGGCGGAGCCCGCGCTGCCGGCGGAGGATCTCTATCATTTGCTGCCCTTCAACCAGAAGGAACCCTACGTGCTCGAGGAGATCCTTGCGCGCGTGGTGGACGGCAGCGAGCACCTGGAGTTCCGCCCGGACTACGGCCCGGAAATCTACACCGGACTGGTCAAGATCGACGGCATGCTGATCGGCGTGATCGGCAACCGCCAGGGCCTGCTGCCGGCCGGCTATCCGGAATATGCGGACTACCCCGGCATCGGCGGCAAGCTGTACCGCCAGGGCCTGATCAAGATGAACGAGTTCGTGACCCACTGCGGGCGCGATCGCGTGCCGGTAATCTGGCTGCAGGACACCAGCGGCATCGACGTCGGCGATGCGGCGGAGAAAGCCGAGCTGCTCGGTCTCGGCGCCAGCCTCGTGTATTCCATCCAGCAGGTGGACGTGCCGATGATGCTCGTCGTGCTGCGCAAGGGCAGCGCCGCGGCGCACTACATCATGGGTGGGCCGACGGCCAACCGGCAGAACGCCTTCACGCTCGGCACTGCGGCGACTGAGATCTACGTGATGCACGGTGAGACCGCGGCGGTCGCCACCTATGCGCGCCGCGCGGTCAAGGACAAGGACGCCGGCAAGCCGCTCGAGCCGATCGCCGCGAAGATGAACGAGATGGCGCGGAAGTACTACGAGACCTCGCGGCCGGCCTGGTGCGCGCGCCATGGCCTCGTGGACGAGATCGTCGACCTGAAGGCACTGCGTGGCTACCTGCAGGCCTTCGCCGGCAGCGCCTACCAGAACCCGAAGTCGATCTGCCCGCGCCACCAGATGCTGCTGCCGCGGATCATCCGCGGCTGAACGCCGAGCTGCGCCCGGGCCGGTGGGTCCGGGCGGGGGCACTGATGAACGACGACCGGCTCGCGACCGTGCTGAACGCCGCCTGCCAGTGCCTCTGGCTCGACCGGCAGGCACTGCGCGAAGGGCTGGCGCGCGACCCGCGCCTGGCGGAGCTCTTCGACTCGCGGCCGGGGCTCGTCGCGGGCAATGTCGTCTTCCTCGATCCCGGCGACGCGGCGGTGATGGACCGCACCATCGCCCTCATCACGCGTGCGCTCACGAGCCCGGCGTTGTGCGCGCATGTCACCCGGCAGGCGCCGGCCATCGCGGCCAGTGCGCGCTCGGTCAATGGCGGAATGCTCGGCTTCGATTTCCACCTCGGCGACGAGCTGCCGCAGCTCATCGAGATCAACACCAATCCGGGTGGCCTGCTGGTGAACCTCGAGCTCGCCCGCGCAGTGACCGCGTGCTGCCCCGAGGTCGCCGAGCCGATGGCCGCGCTGAGGGCGGTCAGCCTGTCGCCGGACGAGGTGGCTGCGCAGATCACCGGCTGCTTCCGCTGCGGCTGGGCGGCCGCGCGCGGCAACGCGCCGCTCGCGACTGTGGCGCTCGTGGACGACGACCCGCCGAACCAGTACCTGTATCCGGAGTTCCTGCTGTACCAGCGCCTGTTCGAGGCGGCCGGCTGGAAGAGCCTGATCGCCGATGCCGCTGCACTCGAGGTCCGCGACAGCGGCCTGTGGTTCGGCGAGGCGAAGATCGATCTCGTCTATAACCGCCTGACGGATTTCTATCTCGCCGAGGAGCGCCACGCCGCGCTGCGGCTCGCCGAGGAACGCGGTCTCGCGGTCGTGATTCCGAATCCCGCCGGCCACGCGCATTGGGCCGACAAGCGCCTGCTCGCCGCGCTCGGCGACGAGGAGCTGCTGCGCGCCGCCGGGCTCGACGAGAACGAGCGCACCCACCTGCTGCGCACGATCCCGCGCACCGAAATCGTGACACCCGAGCACGCCGATGAACTCTGGCAGCGGCGCAAGGGACTGTTCTTCAAGCCGGTGGACGGCTACGGCAGCAAGGCCGCCTATCGCGGCGATGGCCTGGCGCGCAGTGCGTTCCAGCACATCCTCGCGCATCGCTACGTCGCGCAGGCCATCGCGCCGACCTCGATGCGGCGCGTCACCGTCGACGGGCAGCCGGCCGACCTGCGCGTGGACATCCGCAATTACTGCGGCGACGGTGCGACCTGGCTGCGCGCGGCCCGCCTGTGGCGCGGCCAGACCACGAATTTCCGCACGCCCGGCGGCGGATTTGCGCCGGTACTGGCGCTGGCCGGGGTGATGGCGCAGCAGTAATCAGCGGGTGCCCGGGAGGACGGGGGTGCCGGACAGCAGCCACTCATAGGCCGGCAGCATCTCGACGCCGGATGGAATCCCCGCAGGCAACTCCCCGGCTACCAGCGTCAGCAACAGCGCGCGGGCCCGCGGATACAGCGCCCGGGCCTCCTGCAGCGCGCGCAGTTCGCGCGCCAGCGTCTGTGGATCGCTGGCGTCCGCGCAGACCTGGATCAGTGCCTCGCTGCCATCCGGTGCACGGGCGAGGAAATCCACTTCCAGGCCGTTCCCGGTGCGCACGTAGTTCACCTCGCAGCGCCGCCGCTCCAGTTCGAGCATCACGACTGTTTCCAGCGCATGACCGATGTTCGCGCGCCCGGTACGGTCGAACACCGGGATCAACCCAGGGTCCACCGGATAGATCTTGCGCGGATTTACCATCCGCCGCCGCTCAGAACCCGCATCGATCCAGACCACACGCGCGAGAAAGCAGTCCTCGACATGCGCCAGCAGTTCGTGGACCGTGTCCTTCGATACGCGCAGGCCCTGCGACTTCAGGTCGGCAAAGAACTTCTCGACACTGAACAACGAGCCCGCGTTACCGAGCAAGTGCCGCACCAGCCAGCGCAGCGCGATGACATTGCTGACCCGGTGGCGCTCCACAATGTCGCGCAGCGTCGCAACATCGACGTAGTCACGCAGCACCTGCCGGCGCGTTGCTGGATCGAGGCCCTGTACTTCCGGAAACCCGCCGCAGGCCAGGTAGTCCTGCAAGGCCCTGGCGAGAGCAGATTGCTGTCGAGGCGCGAGGAAGTGCGGGTGCTCCGGTACCGCAAGATGGTGGTGCCTCAGGTATTCCTCGAAGCTGAAGGGATGCAGCAGTACTTCCCACGCGCGCCCACGCATCGCCGTGGCAATCTCCCGGCTCAGTAGTGCCGCCGACGAGCCGCTGACAAAAATCTCGACGCGCTCGCTGTCGAGCAGGCGCCGCACGAATCGCTCCCATCCCGGTACCACCTGGATTTCGTCGAAGCACCAGGTCACCGTCTCCCGCTGGCGCAATTCCGGGAACCGCCGGTAGTACTCTTCCGGCAGCAGGCGCAGGTGCTCGGCGCCGAGACCTGCGAGCCGCTCGTCCTCCAGGTTCAGATATACGAGCCGCTCGATCGGCGTCCCGCTATCCCGCCGTTCCCGCCGCATCTGGTGCAGGAAGGTGGTCTTTCCGGCCCGCCGCATGCCGATCACTGCGGTGGCCTTTCCGGGCAGGGCCAGTGCTCCATGCAGTCGGCGCGGCGTCGAATTCACGATCGGCGCATCCAGAGACGCAGCGAGCAGCCTGGCCAGCCGGGCCCGCCAGGGCTGTGGGGATGGGTCGCTCATTTCGACATTTCACCTTGCCAGAAGGAGAAATGCAATGGGATTTATCCTTTAGAAAAGGATAAATCTTCCAGAGGCTGCCAGCCGAAAGCCAGGCTGCGCCACAGGTCGCGGTAGTCGTAGTCGGTGGCGAGCGCCAGGTTGAGCCGGTTGTAGGAGCCGAAGTCGCTGACCAGATGGACGAGCTGGACGATGCCCTTGTCCGTCAGCCCGATCGCACGCAGGCCCGCGACGTCGGCGTCGGTCACGGACTTCGCTTCCGCGTTCACCTTCAGCGCGAATTCCAGGATGGTCCGCAGGCGGGGATCGCCAGCCGCCTCGCTGCCGCGGGCCAGCAGCCCGGTGACGTAGTCCTCTCCGACCTGCAGCCCGTAGTTCAGGATCGTGCAGAAGGCAGCCGTGCAGTATGGGCAGCCATTCGCCTGCGAGACGAGAATGCCGACGTGCTGGATTTCCGGCATGCTGAGCTCGCCCAGCTGCCACAGCACCTTGGTCGAGCCGAGCTTGGCCTTGAAGTACTCGGGGAAGTTCAGCTCGACACGGAAGTGATTGGGTACCGCGCCTTCCATCTCGGTCACCCAGGCGAGGATCTCGCCGATCGCGACATCGTCGCCCGTCCCCGGATTCGCCAGTGCAACGCGTGCCATGTGGCCTCCGCCTGGATCGTCACGGGCCCGTGACCGCCGGACGGTAACAGAGCGCGAGGCCCGGCGTCGAACGCCGCCCCACGCTGGCAGTACTGCCAGTTGCACCCCCCGGCGCGCCCGTCCAACCTCGGGCGAATCGAGGGCCGGAACCCGGAGGATGGGACCATGACGACAGCGATCGGGATCACCGACCCCGAGATCCCGGACCTGCATCGCGCCATGGTTGCCGGGCGGGCGCTCGACCGCGGCCTCGACGAGCTGTCGGCCCGCTGGAGCAAGCACTGGTTCACGGCGGTCGGCGAGGACGGCGTGATCGTCGGCGCGAGCTACGGGCTGCGGGCTGGTGACGTGGTCGCGCCGCACTGGCGCGGGGGCTTGATCGCGGCGATGGTACGCGGCGCGCCGATCGACGAGCTGATCGCTGCCTGCCTCGGCACGGCTGCCTCGTACAACCGCGGCCGGTTCCGCGGCGACTGGTCGGCGCCGTTCGAGTACGGCCTGCTCGGCGCCTATTCGGGCAATCTCGGCCCCGACGTCGCCTACGGCACCGGCGCCGCGTGGGCGATGCAGATGCAGGAGCGCGACAACGTCGCCGTCGTGATCCTTGGCGACGGTACCGCGCACCGCGGGGAAGTCCACGAATCGATGAACTTTGCCGGCCTGCGCCGGCTGCCGGTCGTGTTCGTCGTGCAGAACAACCAGTTTACGATCTGCACGCCGCTGCAGAAACAGACCGCCTGCCGGACCTTTGCGGACCGCGGCATCGGCTATGGCATGCCGGGCATCCGGGTCGACGGCAATGACGTGCTCCTGGTTCGCGGCGTCATGCGCGAGGCGGTCGCCCGCGCACGCGCCGGCGATGGTCCGACGCTGATCGACGCGGTGACCTACCGCGCCCAGGGTGGCTACGGCAAGCTGCCGCGCCGCGAGCAGCCAGCCGATGAAATCGCCGAGTGGCTGCAGAAGGATCCGCTCGACCGGCTCGAGAAGGCGATGCTCGCCGCCAGCATCGCCACCGCGGATGAGCTCGCCGAAGTCCATCGGCGGGCCGCCGGGGAAATCAGCGCCGCAATCGAGCGCGCGGAGAAGGTCGGGCCGGCGCCGCTGTCGGACCTCGACCCGGCGCTCGTGTTCGCCCCGGCGCGCTGACCGGAGACCATTCATGACCGTGATGACGATGGCGCAGGCGACCGTAGCGGCGATCGCGGAGGAAATGCGGCGCGATCCGCGGGTGTTCCTCACCGGCTTCGGCGTCACTCACTACGGCGGTGTCTACGACAGCGCCAAGGGCCTGTGGGAGGAGTTCGGCGATCAGCGCGTGATCGAGATGCCGATGACGGAGACCGGCTATTTCGGCATCTGTGCCGGGGCGGCGATGTTCGGCATGCGCCCGATCTTCGACATCTGCTTCGCCGAGTACATCCCCTACATCACCGAGCCGTTGTGCGCCGACATGGCCGCGGTGCACTACGGGACCGCCGGCAAGGCGCACGTACCCATCGTGATCTGCGCCAAGCAGGGGGTCGCCGGCAACCTGAGCCACGTGCGCGGCTTCAATTCCTGGCTGATCCACGTGCCGGGCCTGAAGGTCGTCGCCCCGGCGACGCCGCGCGATGCCCGCGGCCTGTGGAAATCGGCGATCCGCGACGAGAATCCGGTGGTGATCCTCGAGTCGCTCGCGGCCTGGGTCGGGCCGCCCGAGGAGGTGCCGGAGACCGAGGAACTCATACCGATCGGCCAGGCCGAGGTGAAGCGCCGCGGCCGCGACGTCACCGTGATCGCGGCCGGCGAGACCGTGCGACTTGCGCTCGAGGCTGCTGCGCGGCTGGCCGGGGATGGCATCGAGGCGGAGGTCATCGACCTGCGCACGCTCGCGCCGCTCGACTTCGACACGATCGTCGCCTCGGTGCGCCGCACCGGCCGGGTGGTCATCGTACACAGCGACTGGAAGATCGGCGGCTTCGGCGCCGAGATCGCTGCCACGATCGGCGAACGCGCCCACGCGGCGCTCAGGACCTGGATCCGGCGGGTCGCGCCGCCACACCTGCCACCGCCGTTCCGGCGCGAACTCGAGGAAGCCTTCCTGCCGTCGGTCGACGGCGTCGTCAGCGCGGTGCGCGAGGTGCTGCGCGGCTGAGTCACACGTTGGCGAACGCGGACTCCATGCGTTCGATTTCGGCTTTGCCAATACCCCGGCCTGCTGCCACCCGGTGCCAGTCCGCCACCGCGCGACCGACTTCACCCGCGATCTGCCGCGCCGCGTCGCTATCGAGATCGAAATACCCGGCGACGCCCAGCGCCAGATCGAGCGACGCCGTCGGGTCTTCCTCGTCGATCGCGGTGCTGAGGACCCGTGGCCGCACATCGACCGGGACGGGGTTGAGGTCGAAGGCCGGCGAGAGAATCCATCCCCTCATGCCGGTGAAGAGGAAGCCGTGATTGCGCAGGTGATCGTCCACATTCGATACGAGCACGGTGAAGACGATGCGCCGCCAGAGCTGGCGAAGGTCCGCCGCCGGACGCGCGCCGTACCGGCGCAGCGCATCCGCCAGTTCGAGATAGGAGCGCGTCTCATGGTCCGTTGCGTCGACCATGCTCATTGCGGACAGGTACGGGATGCGGGCAGCGCCGTCACGGTCGAAGCGCTGAAGAACGAGGACATCCTGGCCTGCGATCGTCTCGAGGCGAAAGCGCGGAACCTCGATGCCGGCCCTCTCTGCAAGGAGTAGTGCCGTGGCCTCCCAGGCGACCGTGTTCCACTCATCGGCCCGATGCGGAAACTTTGCCAGTGCGAGTCGGCCATCCGGTTCACGCACTGTGGCCTTTGGTCGTGTGCCACCCAGCGATGAGCCCGGCGCCAGCAGTAGTCGCAGGTCCTCATCGTCTTCGTTTTCTGCCACGACGCGTCCTGCGGCCGCGAGCAGGCGCGGCAGGTCCACGAGCGGCGGTATGCAAGTCTCTCCCGGCCGAGCGAGGAACGGCCCACCCGGCTGATCGGAAAAGCGGAGCGCGCCCATGCGCGCCTCGTCGCTGACTCCCAGCAGGTAGTCGATTTCGAAGAGCGTACGCGGTGTTTCAGGCACGGCCGCGGCACGCCGCCGTTCAGCGCGGCGCATGAGTGCGCGGCCCCAGCGATCGGGCGCGGAGTCGCCGATCGCGCCAAAGAGTAGCCTGTCCGCGCGGGAATGAAAGGGGCCGGGCCCGAGTTTCAGTGCCGGGTCCAGCGCAAAGCGCTCGGCGTGATTCAGCCATGCCGTCTCGTACTCAAAGGTGACCGTTTCCCGGCCCCGACGCACGTGCGTATAGAGGCGGCCGACCGGCTCGGTCCCGCCGCCCAACTCAACGTGGACGCAGGTCTCGCGTTCCATCAGCCCGGCTCCCGTGCAGCACGCCGGCCTCTCGCCCGGACACGTTGGGGAAGGCGCTGCTGATCGAGCGCCAACCCCTGTTCGTCGCTCCGAATGTCGGCAATTTCAGCGAGGCGTTCCTCCATGCCGAGGACGAAGAGCACGGTGCCCAGGCTCCCGATCGAAACACCAGGATCGCCCTGCTCGAGCTTGAACAGCGTGGTCCGACTGATCGAGGCACGCTCAGCGACGACGGCCGCCGGAATGCGCCGTCGCAGGCGGGCCTCGCGGAGGTCGCGACCCAGCTTGCGGAGCGCCCGGCATACCGGAAGCGGGCGACTGTAGGCGTGGTGAGTCTCGATCATAATGTTGTCTATACTGGACTTTATGTAGGCTAAAGTCCATTATCGTGACACTTACTGATGGATCGCGGAGGACTCTGCCATGACGACACGACACGCGGAACGACTCGGCCGCCTCGGCGTCTGGACGTGGATGGACTCGCTGCCGGCCCCGCAGGCGGCGGAATTCGCCCGCCAGGTCGAGGCCTGGGGCTACTCGGCGCTGTGGATGCCGGAGGCCGTCGGGCGCGATCCGTTCGCCCTCACGGCCTTCCTCGCGGCGCACACGCAGAGGCTCGTGTTCGCGACGGGCATCGCCAACATCTACGCGCGCGACGCGATGGCGATGCGCGCCGCGCAGCAGACCGTCGACGAGCTCGCGGGTGGCCGCTTCGTTCTCGGTCTGGGTGTCTCGCATCCGTTCCTGGTGGAGGGACTGCGCGGACACGCCTATGGCCGGCCGATCGCCACGATGCGCGCCTACCTCGAAGCGATGGCCGCGGCCACGTACCAGGGGCCCGCGCCGGCCGCAGAGGTCCCGATCGTGATCGCGGCGCTGCGACCCCGCATGCTCGCACTGGCCGGTGAGCGCTGCGCCGGCGCCCATCCCTACAACGTCACCCCGGAACATACGGCACGCGCACGCGCGATCCTCGGCCATGGGCCGACGCTCGCACCCGAGCAGATGGTGCTGCGCGAGACCGATCCGGCCAGGGCGCGCGCCATCGCCCGCCAGAACCTCGACCTGTACATGAAGAGCCCGAACTACCTGAACAACTGGAAGTGGCTCGGCTTCACCGATGAGGACTTCGCCGGCGGCGGCAGCGACCGCCTGATCGATTCAGTCGTCGCCTGGGGCGACGAGCAGGCGATCCGGGCCCGTGTCGATGCGCATTTCGCGGCCGGAGCCGATCACGTCTGCATCCAGCCGCTGCGCGCGGATGGCGAGCGCGGTCCGGACCTGCGGCTGCTCGAGGCACTCGCTCCGGGCGCGGCTGGCGGCGGCTGAGGTATCGACCGGCACCCAGTTTACTTGCCGGACCGCCCGACTGCGCTACGCCTGCGGATTGCGCGCATCCGGGGTGCTGCCCCGCCGAGCGCAGCGAGCCTCCGGGCCGCTTGCACTTGGATAAACACGCGCATCGCCTCGCGGACAATCTCACCCTTGTCCATGCCCGGCTCCGCGACCTCAAGGGCCTTGCGGAACAATTCGTCGTCGATCGTGATCGTGGTTCTCATCGGCGGCATCTGTCACAAGTGCGAGGTTAACCTAACAGCCGATGTAGCTGTCGCAGTGGTGAGCCGATTCAGATGAACGTTGCCGGGGACACGCTGAACCGCGCCGCCAGCGCCCGGACCTGCCGCAGGTTGAGTTCGCGCTTGCCGGCCAGGATCTCGGACACGACGCCCTGGCTGCCGACCTCCGTGAGGTCGCCCTGTCGAAGCCCGTGCTGTTCCATCAGGAACTTCAGCGCCTGCACGCCCGTGGCGGGCGGCAGCGACTCGTGCGCCTGCTCGTAGTCCTCGACCAGGTCGCCGATGATGTCGACGAGTTCCATCGCCGGGTGCGATTCGTCGCCGGCAGCCTCTGCCAGCAGCATCTCGAGCATCGCCACCATGCGCCGATAATGGGCCCGGTTGCGGATCGGGGCGACGTCGGTGACAGCGCGGAATCGCTCCCACGCCGGTAGCAGGCGCTTCAATTCGACGCTGGCATTCACTTCTTCCAGGCCCCTTTGTCGTAGTCGCCGTGGCGCAGCACTGCCTTGATGTACACGATCTGCTTCTCGAATCGGATGTACGCCACCAGCCGGAACTTGTTGCCACCGAAGTTGAACACCGCCAGGTCTCCGACCTTGTCGACGGAATTGAATGCTGCCTTCAGCTCCGCCCAGTTCGCGAAGCGATTCTTTTCGATCACGCGCCGCCAGCCTTGCAGCGGCTCAGCCGCCCGAGGATCCTCAGCAGCGAATGCTCGCAACGCACTATTGCTGATGATCCTCATCGGCCCGCGTATGATATCTCAATATGAGATTGCAGACAATGCCAGCCCCACCCGGCTCACTTTCGATCGGGCGCTCTATCACGGGCCGAGCAAGAACGCCGGAATGACGGCGATCCCGTCCTTGCGTCGATAGGCCTCCGGCCCCGTATTGATTACGACCGCATCGAGCAGGTCCGCGCCAATTCTCTCGCGCAGCCAGTGCAGATGGCGGACGTCGTCCTCAGCGACCGTGCGACCCAGTTTCACTTCGGCGGCGAGAATGCGCCGGTCGCTGCGCTCGACGATCAGATCCACCTCCTGGCTGCCACCGTGAAGCCGCAGGTGACGAACCTGCGCTTCGGCCGCCTGCGCGTAGACACGCAGGCTCAGCGTGACCAGCGACTCGAACAGGCGACCCAGCAACAGGTCGCTACCAGGGATGCTCGGTCCGGCCTCGACGCCCTGGAGCAGCGCGTTCGCATCGAAGCCGAGAACGGCCGCGGCTAGTGCCGGGTCGGCCAGGTGATGCTTGGGTAGCTGGGCCAGTCGGTTCAGATAATTCTGTGTCGGCAGCCATGCGGGCAGCGGATCGAGAATCCACATCCTCTCGAGCACGTCGCGCCACGGCTGGGTCGCGCTGCGCGAGGGCTTGTCCTGCTGGCCGCCCGTCGCAGCATCGCGAATCGTCTCGTAGCTAGCCGTGGTCGCCGTGGCCGCCGCATAGGCGGAGATCCAGCGCCGCAGCGTCCCCGCGCGGCGCACCGGCAGGCCCTGTTCCTCGAAGTCGGTATCAATGATGCGGTTCATGTAGCCGTCGAGTTGCGCGCGTAGAGCGCGTCCCCGATAGGAGCGCAGGCCCGGCAGTCCCGAGCGGACGATTTCGTCGACGTAGTCGTCGAGCCGGCCATTCGTCCTGCCTGTGACTTCCGGGCGGCCCCCCGCCAACAGGTCCTGCAAGCTGACAGTCGGCGTGTCGAGCCCGCGCTCGGCCAGCGACAGCGGTCGCATGCGCACCGTCACGATCCGTCCGGCGCCGGAATGTGTCGGGGCGGCCGCGGGACTCGCCGAACCGGTGAGCAGATACTGCGACGGTGGGCTGCCCTGGTCCACCGCCCTCCGGACGGCGTCCCAAACTGCTGGAACCCGCTGCCATTCGTCGATCAGGATCGGCGGCGTGCCGCCCAGCAGACGCGCGGGATCCGCTTCGGCGATCGCCCGCTGAGCGGGATCATCGAGCTGATGGATCGTTCTCGCACGGCGCCCGGCCGACTCGGTCTTGCCGACAGCCTTCGGACCTTCCAGGGCGATCGCGGGCAGCTGCGGCAGCAGCTCATCAAGCTCCCGGTCGACCAGGCGAGGGATGTACCGGCCGCTCATACACGCGGGCGGCTGTCACAGCAGCAGGTATGGCATGGCACGACGGGCGTTAACATACCATTTCTCATCTATATACACTACAGTTTCGCAAAACATTAGGCTACAGCTTCGCCGGCCTGGCGACGCAGCCTTCGACACCCGAGCGCCCAGATCCGCCGGAACTCGCGCTCCATGAACAGCCGCGCGAGCAGCCACGAGAGTCCCGGCAGCCAGCGGGCGGTGATTTCCTCGTAGCCCTCCAACTGCACGCCGCCCGGCCGCTCCGTTATCCGGACCTCGCCGCAACCGCGCCAGAAGCCCCGGAATTCCCAGTGCGCGAGCCGCGGCAGCTCCAGTGCGGTGTTCTTCGCCACGAGCGGGAACGGAAAGCGCTGCAACGGCACCGCATACCAGCCGGCGCCACGATCCTCGCTATGGCCCGCGAAGCCGTACAGCCGGACCCAGTCGGCGGGTGTGCGGAAATACGCGAACACGTCCTCAGCCGGCAGCGGGATGAACTCCGAGAACTCGATCCGCATGGCGGAAACCTCACTGCCGGTCCCAGCCTCGATCCGCCGCCGGGCGTCCAGCCAATAGCCCCGGCCACCTGTCCGGTCACATGCTGTACTGGTCGATGTTCTTCACAGTGACGTAACAGCCCCACATCGACGGCATGTCCGCCGGTGTGCCCGGAGGCTTGCCCATGATGCCGCCCACCGCGGCATCACCGACCTTGAGCACGTGGTAGGGGCCGTCGCCCATCTCGGACGATCGTGCGCCTCAGGTGATCATGCGTCAACGACGACCACTGTCACCTTCGACCGGACACCCCCCGGATACCCTTGTTAGCTCAGTCCTGGTCAGCGTTCACGCCGGGCCACAGTCGTAGCCTTCAATGATGACCAGATCGACCGTCGCGACCGGCGCTCGGAGCCGGAGGGCTGCCTGGTACTCCGGCGACTTCCAGCAATCGAGAGCGGCCTGGTACGACGGGAACTCGATCACGACGTTGCGACTGCGGCTCGCGCCTTCGGGATTCTCGAAGCGCCCGGCTCGCACCAGGAACCGGCCGCCATACTTGCGAAACGGCTCCGCGTTCGCGGCGATATACGCCTGATACCGCTCCGTGTCCGCGATATCCACGCGACCGATCCAGTAACCCTTCAGCATCGCGGCCTCGCCAGCATCATGCCCGCGTCTCAAGCGGCATGTGCACGCGGCCCGCCATTCCGGCCTCTCAGACGCTGGGCAAGCTTGGGGAGACTCCGGATCGTCACCCCCACCTTCTGCTCGGCGACTCGAAGCTCGTACACCTTTTGCAGGTTCAGCCAGAACTCAGCGCTGGTCCCGAAGAAATGCGCCAGGCGCAGCGCGCTATCGCCGGTAACCGCGCGCTGGCCGTTCAGGATTCCGGTAATCCGGTTGGTCGGCACCTTGAGCTGACGACCGAGCTCGGCGGCGCTCATGCCGAGTTCCTTGAGCTGTTCGGCGAGGTGCTCGCCGGGGTGGATAGCGGTGCGTGCCATGCATTATTCCCTCAGTGATAGTCCACGATCTCGACGTTGACCGGACCTGGCGACCCGCCCGGCCATTCGAAGCAGATTCGCCATTGGTCGTTGATCCGGATGCTGAACTGCCCCTTCCGATCGCCCTTCAAAGATTCCAACCGGTTTCCGGGCAAGACCGCAAGATCCCGGACCGTGGTCGCCGCTTCGAGTTGATCCAATTTCATCTCCGCCCGGTGCGAGAAGCTCGAAAAAGACTTTACACACTTGCCTTCGGCGAACTCGCGCGTGCGCTTATCTTTGAAGCTCACGATCATGGGGCCAGCATAATCCCGATTTACCCATTACGTCAAGCGTAACGACGTGGACAGGGGTTGCCGAGGATCTCGGTCACTTGCTGCTCCTTGCGGGTTCAATGCAAGGCCGCGCTGAAGAAGTGTCCCTCCGAGCCATGGGTCACCAGGATTCCTGCTCCGCCGTGTCGGCGTCACACGCCCAGCGCATCAGCCAGCGCACGCAGCACGCTGGCACCGTCGCCACGCCACACGCTGCCATGCATGCACGCCAGCGTCGTCGGCTTCGTCGCCGCCAGCCTTTCCAGCATCGCGCGCGCGTTCTTCGTGTGCGAGAAATAATCCATCTGCTGGCGAAAGGCCTCGCTCGGCCCGAGAACATCGGACTCCGTGACCGGTGGCAGATCAGTGCCACCCTGGGTCAGCAGGTCGCCGCACAGCAGCGTCGCCGTGCGTTCTTCCCTCAGGAGGCCGCATTCCCAGGCGTGCGGCAGATGCGGCGTGTCGAACCAGCGCACGGAGTGCCGGCCGAGGACGAGCAGCTCGCTGTCGGCCAGCGCGCGGGGCGCCCGATCCGCGAGGTCACTGATCGATACCATGGCGGCAACCGTACCGCACAGTGGCACGGACTGCGGAGCGACAGCCAGCCACTCGTTGAGCGAGCCGCACTCGTCGGCCTCCACATGGGAAAACGCGATATAGCGGAGCTTCCCGACCGGCAGGAGGCTGCTTACCGCCTCCTGCACGAGCGGGAACATCCGGCGCAGCCCGGTGTGAAAGAGCAGTGGCTCGTCGTCCAGGATGAGGTACTGGTTGAACGAGAACCCGCCCGCGCCTTCGATCGCGACGGGGGTATTGATGCGATAGATCCCGTCCGCGACCTCGTGCACATTCGTCCCGGACTGTCGGTTGGTGATGGTCATGGTTCAACCTCCTCGCTCAGTGCTGGGGTTGGCGTATCGAAAGCACCCAGCGCGACGGCGATCCAGTCCTTCGCCGGCGGGTCCCAGAACAGGAACGAACCGCAGGTGGAACAGAAGCCACGGCGGATTGCCGCCGATGACTGGTGCCAGGACAAGTGCTCCCGTCCCGTCACAGTGAGCGCGTCGCGCGGGACATTCGCGGATGCGAAGTAATGCCCGGACTGCTTGCGACATTGCACGCAGTGGCAGGCATCGGCGGGGCCGAGGTCACCGCGGACCTCGAGGCGGACGCGGCCGCAGAGACAGGAGCCACTCAGCGCCCGGGCCGTCGATTCATCATCGGCCATGGTTCGTGGCCTCTCATGGAGACGCCTTGAGCGACGGAACATACTACCGGCGATCCGCTGGAACAAGGACTGCGGGGTAGAGAAGATGGCCGCGACCACGGGCATCGATGCGGAATTCAGGAGGTCAGCCTGTCCTGATGGCTGCTGCAAGAAACGGTGCTTGACATGCCTGAATCGGCGGATGGTAATCGGTTCGTCTCGAAGATTGGTTGCGAATTGAGCCGTTCAGCCTCAGCCCCTCAGCGCAAAGGGACTGGATGAACCATCGACAGTGGATCGGGCGGCTCCGGGAATGGTATAGTTTCCATACCTTTAATATACTTCCCGATCGTGGTATACGGAGCGGCATGGGATTCGAGTACGACCCGGCCAAGAGTACGGAGAACAAGCGCAAGCATGGGATCGATTTCGAGGACGCGCTGGCGCTTTGGAGCGACGATGCGCTGGTGGAGATACCCGCGAGAGTCGTGGATGAACCGCGCTGGCTCGTGATCGGCAGGATTGCGAATAGGCACTGGTCGGCGGTCATTACTCGCAGGGGCGACAACATCCGATTGATCTCGGTCCGGCGCTCTCGACTTGAGGAGGTGGCGCTGTATGAAAGCGAAGAGATTTGATCAGAAATTCGATGCGGGCAAGGACATCACCGGCGACCTGGATCTGACGAAGGCTCGGCGCGCCGGCGTCGACGCGAAGCGGGTCAATGTAGATTTCCCGAACTGGATGGTCCGTTCCATCGACCAGGAAGCCACGCGACTCGGCGTGACGCGCCAATCCCTCATCAAGATGTGGCTGGCCGAGAGACTGGAGCAACAGAAGGCGGCTGCGAACTGATGAGGTAACCCGGACTCCGGGAGCCATGCCGCGGCAGAAGATTCTCGATGGCGAAGCGCGATGCCCGCCACCATCCAATTCCTTGCCTCACACCTGCCGCTGGCTTGACTGCCATTGTGCAAACTCGGAGGGACGCAACCGGTAGCGCGCCAGCACACCTTCGTGCAGCCGCCGCAGCTCATCGATCACCAGGGCTGCGACATCGTCGCGGTCGGCGCCGAGGTCGTGCCCCGACAGGCATTCGTCGATCACGTCGAGCGGCTCGCGCCCGGGCTGCCGGACAACTTCGCGGACCGACTGCTTGATGACCTCGCGCCATGCCAGACGCAGGGGGTCGGGCTCGGCCAGATCATGCTTGATGGCGAGATACTCCTGGGTCGAGCGCTCATATCGTACACGCCGAGCACGGCCCGGTTATACGCCTGCTCAGGCACGTCGAGAAAGGTCAGCGGGCATAGATTGGCGCGGATCAGCGGCAGGTTCGCCGCGAGCCGCGAGCTGCGTTTGTTGACGTCGGCGAAAGGTTGCAGGTAGGGCAAGTGGACCATCACGAAAAAGGACTGCTCGAAGGGGTCTTCGATGCGATTCGCCTTGTCCAGCAGGAGGTCGAGCATCTCCTCGATCTGCGCGGGCACGGTGAGCGGGCGATAGACGCTCTTGCCGATCTCCACCCCGTGCTGGCGCAGGCGCCCCTCGTCGGCGGGGTTGGGCAGGAGGTTCTCCGCGAGCGTGCTGTGCAGATTGAGCAGCGTGAAACGGTTGAATCCGGCCGCGTCGGCATTTTCGACCAGCAACTCGATGGCCGCCTTGCCCTGCGCAGCCCGGCCGTGCTCGATCAACTCCCGGGTGTCGAGCCGGGTGTAGGTGTTACCTTCAAGGTGGCTGGAGGCCCAGGACAGATCGATCAGAAGACGGTTCAGGACCGCGCGGCCGTAGCTACCGGCCGGCAGTCGTGTCTGGCCGGTATCACCCATCTTGCGGAACTGCCGCCGCAGCGGCTCGGGCAGGTATCAGGTACGGTTCGGCTGGTAGGCATCCAGAAAATCGCGCTGATAACCCACCGGCTTGCGCAGCTCCAGCGGCTGGTCGACATAGGCGAGGATGTCCCGGCTGTCGGCGGAAAGCGGGACGTACCGGGGGAAGATATCCGGAGCGCCGGATGAGGGCGCAGGGGCCATAGCCACGGCGGTGTACCGGCGTGCCCGCCCCGCGCCCAAGGCCTTGATCCCGCCCTCAGCTGTCAGCTGGTTTAGCCATCGCTGGACCGTCCGTCGGGCGAGCTCCGGATGCCGAGTCAGGATGTCGGCGATGGCGAGGCCCTCGGGGCGGATTGGATGCTTTGCAGCAGCTCTTCTGGCGTGGACATGTGGTCAGTGGCGCGATGAAGCTGTTTCGTGGCGCGATTACGGCGAGCCTATCCGGGATTTTGTGTGCGAGGCATAACATGAGGGAAGATCATGGATATGCCGACCAAGAAGAGAACCGTAGCCGCCCAGGCGGCAGCCCGCGGCCCGCTGCGGGAGGTGCC
>SCUD01000174.1 GCA_004297335.1 Gammaproteobacteria bacterium | reverse complement strand
GAACCGCGGTACGTCGGTGACCGAGGACTTCGGCGGTTCGCTGCAGCGCACGACGGCGCGTGAATTCGACGAGGTCGGCAACCTGGCGGCGACCGTCGATGCGCTGGGCGAGCGGACTGGATACGCCTATGACGCGCGCAACCAGCTCGTGTCGATGACCGACGCCCTGGGGCACGAGACGGCCTGGACCTACGATCTCACCGGTAACCTGGTGCGTGTCACTGACGCGACCGGTCGCAGTACCGCGTTTGAATATGACGGCCGCAACCAGCTTGTTCGGGCGGTGGACAACGCCGGTGCTGCAACGACCTGGTCCTACGACGCAGTTGGCAATCAGGTCGCGACCACCGATCGGCTGCAGCGTACCACTACCTGGAGTTACGACGCCCTGAACCGCCAGACCGGCATCATGCTGCCGGATCCGGACGGGGACGGAGTGCTCGCGGCCCCGACCCGCAGTTACGGCTACGATGCGTCCGGCAACCGGGTGGCGGTGACCGATGAACGCGGCTTCATCTGGGCCTATGAGTACGATGCGCTGAACCGGCTGAATCGCGTTACCGATCCGCTGCAGGGCGAGACGGTCACTCAGTACGATGCGGTTGGCAACCGCGTCGCGGTGTCCGACCCGCTCGGGCGCACCGTGCGTTTTGCCTACGACCGGCTCGATCGCCTGGTCGCCAGCGCGCTGCCGGATCCGGCCGGCAGCGAGGAGATTGAGAACGCACTGATCACGGCGTACGAGTACGACGGCCTCGGTAACCGCACCACGACCATCGATCCGCTCGGGCATGAGACGACTGCGAGCTACGACGCGCTGCGCCGGCTGATCTCCTCGACCGATGCCAACGGCCAGACGACGAGCTGGGAGTACAGCGCGCGGGATGAGCAGACCGCGGTCGTGGATCCGGCCGGTAACCGGACCGAGTATCAGTACGACGAGGTCTTGCGCCTGATCCGGCAGACCGATCCGCTCGGCGAGCGCAGCTTCGAATACGACGCCGCCGGCCGCCTGGTGCGCAGCGTCGATGGGATCGACCGGGTGATCGTGCTCGGCTACGACGAAGTCGGGCGCAACGATGTCGAGACCTGGCTCGACGCCGGCGGCAACACGGTGCGCACGATCACCCGTGGCTTCGACGCCGAGGGCCAGCTGGTCACCGTCAGCGACCCGGATGCGAGCTACGCGCTGAGCTATGACCTTCTCGGGCGGCTGACGAGCATCGACAACGCTGGTACCCCGGGCGCGCCGCGGGTCGTCCTCGACTACCGTTACGACACCGCCGGTAACGTCATGCAGGTCGCCGCGACGATAAACAGCGCCGCGGACCAGGTGACCAGCTATGTGTATGACGAGCTGGGCCGGGTCACGTCGACTGCGCAGGCGGGCGGCAGCGCCATCGGCAAGCGTGTCGAGTACAGCTACGACGCGGCCAGCCAGCTGACCGGTGTCCGGCGCTTCGATACAGCCGCCGGCACCGAGGCCGCAACCTCGGCGCTGGTCTACGACGCTGCCGGGCGGCTGACGAGTTTGGTGCACGCGCAGGGCACGACGGACATCGCCCGCTACGAGTACTTCTGGGATGCCGCGAGCCGTCTCGTCGGCATGAACTCGCCGGATGGCGGCAGTGCGTTTGCCTACGACGCCAGCGGTCAGCTGGTCACCAGCGACTACGCGGAGCAGGCCGGCAACCCGGCCGACCAGAACTTCACCTGGGACGCCAACGGCAACCCGGTGCGGTCCGGTGTCGTTCTCGGCAGCGGCAACCGCGTGCTCGAAGACGAGAGCTATACCTACAGCTACGACGCCGAGGGCAACCGCATCAGCCGGACCGACAAGGCGACCGGCGCGGTGACCGAATACCAGTGGGATCACCGCAACCGGCTCGCCGGCGCGGCCGAGCGGGATTCCGGCGGCAACGTCACGTCGAACAGCAGCTATCGCTACGATGACTTCGGCTGGAAGATCGCCGCCACGACCGATGCCGATGGCGCCGGCGCCGGTGCGGCGGCTACCGAGCTGTACGTGCACGACCGCGATGACGTCGCGATGGTGCTGGCGCCATCCGGCAGCGTCAGCGAGTTGTTCCTGCACGGCCCCGGCATGGATCGCATCGTCGCCGAGCAGCATGGCAATGAGCTTCGCTGGACGCTGCCCGACCACCAGAACTCGGTGCGCGATGTGGTCAGCACCAGCGGCACCGTGCTCAACCACATTGTCTACGACAGCTTCGGACGTGTCGTGTCGCAGACCGATGCCGGCGCGGCGCCACGCTTTGGCTACACCGGGCGCGAGCTGGATGCACGCTCGGGCCTGATGGACTACCGCGCGCGCTGGTACGACCCGGCGCTCGGCCGCTTCGTCAGCCGCGATCCGATCGGCTTCGCCGCCGGTGATGCGAACCTGTATCGCTACGTCGGGAACCGGCCCATGGATCGGACCGATCCGACCGGGCACGAGAGTGCGGCCGACCTGGCTGGAAACGTCGCCAGCTTCGCTGGTAACACTACACTCGAATCAGGCGTGGCGATAACGACGGCGTCTAGCTACGCCGTCGGTACTGCGGCGACCGGGCTCGCTGATGCCGTGTGGGGCCTGTACGACCTGGGCGTCTTTGCTGTCAAGGCGGTGGGCAGCAAGGTGCTGCAGGCGGGGTACGAGCTGACCGGCAACCAGGACCTGCGCTGGATGGCGCAGCAGGCCCACGAGGAATCGATCGGCCGGGTCGAGGCTGCGCTCGCTTCGGCGCCCTGCGCCGATCCGTTCACGAAGCTGTCGCTGATCCAGAAGGCGATCTCGCCGGGCAAGAGCCTGACCGACCGCTTCGACGAGATGATGCAGGACGCCCGCAAGCACCTGCCGCCGAATCTGCAGCGGGCTTTCGATATCGGTCGCAAGGTTGGCATCGTCGCCGGGATGATCCTCGACCCGATCCTGGTGATCGGCAAGGCCGGCGCAGTCGTGAAGGCGGCCACCAAGCTCGCGAACTGGGCGGTGGCCAAGGGCACCCGCGGCGTCGAGCTGGCGATGTCGGCTGGCCGGGGCGTCAAGGCCACGCAGACCGCGGAGCGGGCCGCCGCGGCTGCGGCTCACGCCGAGGACGTTGCGAGCGGCACGCGAGCCGTGGCGACGGCTGTGCGCGGACGCAGTGCGCCAGCCGGCGCTGCGTTCCAGGATGCCCTGCAGCTCGGATCCGCTGATCGTCGTCTCAACCAGCAGTGGCAGGGTCTCGTCGACAGCGCCCGCAGCAATGTTGCGGTGGAGTTCGCGCAGTCCGGCCAGCGCATTTCGCCGACGGCCGAGTTGATGAAGCTCGCCAGTGCGACCGGTGACTCACGGCTGGTCAATCGGGCCACGGACCTGAACTTCCAGCTCGCCCGGTCCCGCACTGCTGCGGCGCAGGAGTTGTTCCAGCGCACGGGTGCATTCGACTATGCGGACATCAAGAGTGCGGTCACGAACGTCGGGGCCGCCGAGTACCGCAGCGCTCAGGGGCTGTTCTCGAAGTACCGGCAGACCGGCAATGTTTCCGACTTGACGGCCTATGCGGCCGGGATGAAGCGGACGGTTGCGGCCGGCCCCGGATGGACCGATCCGGCCAATCTGAAGAAGACCGGACTGGCCGAGTCGTTGTTCAACAATGCGGTGTCCAGGACCAAGAAGCTGTCAGCGCGACTGGGCGGCGAAGTGTCGCCGATGCGCGCGTCGGAAGTCCGGGCACTCGAGCAGGAGCTGGATGCGCTGCGCGTGTTCGAGGGTCCGGGCGTCTCGCACTACGAGTTTGCGGCGCGCAATGTCGACCGGGCCCTGACGAAACGCGTGCTGGACTGGGCGTCCGGGCACAACCTGGCGACGAAACCGGAGCTTGCCAAGGCCAAGACCTTCTTCGGCATCACGCCGCAGCAGGGCTGGCGCCAGGCGCTGGCCAACGCCACGGAGGTGCTGCGGGGGCGGCAGAGCTTCGGCGACTACCTGCGCCAGAACTTCTGGCGGGGCGACGTGGATATTTCGAGCATCATGCGTGTGACCGCCGAGGGTGCGCGTGTCCCGCTGTCGCCGGCCGAAGTGGGTGACGTGCTGGCACAGGCCAATCGCCGGCTGGTAGCGGCCGGCGAGGCGGGTGCGTTCCAGCACGGGGCGCACCAGCAGATCTCCTACCTGGCTGGCGGTTACACGGGTTTCGTCGGCGACCTCAAGATCGGTGGTTCGGGCTCGGTTACGTTGCATAGCACCGCGCGAGGTTCGCGTCCGACCCTCCTGACGCAGGCGGAGGAGGCGGCGCGGTTTGCTGCCGGCGATGTTCGCGCGCCCACCGCCACGGCTGCCCCGGGGCCTCTCCCGGCTGCGTCACTCCTGGCGGATCTCCTGCCGCGGCTGGAACCTGACTTTGCCGCAATTCGCGCTGGAGACTCAGGTCGAGTTGGCAACTATACGGGCGCCGCCTTTGATGTGTTCCCCGTCTCGTCAAACCGAGATCTTGCCCTGCGTGTCAAGAACACATTTACCGGCCCGTTCTCGCCTGACCGGCTCGCAGCTGAGGTCAGAGGGCACGAGTTCTACAGCCAGGCAGGGTTCAATCGCTTCTACGAGAGTTTCGATGTGCCGGCGACCGCCGGAGGTGGGCGCCGCCTCCAAGGCTTTGTAATAGAGATGCTCCCGGGATTGGATGCGAGGGACTCATCTGTGCTCATCGGCAAGCTGACGCCAAGCCAACGGGAATACATCGAGAAGGCTGAAGCGCTCGTCAGGCAAGTCGCCCCGAGCTATGGGGATTTCCAGTGGGGTATCATCACGGAAGGGCAGCGGGCGGGGCATGTGGCGGTGTTCGATCCGCCCAGACTGACTGCCCAGCAGCTCGAGGATGCACAGCTGCTGATCCAGCAGTTTCTTGCCAATAATCCGCGTGGCGGTGCGCCACTCACCAGCGCGGAAAGCCCCGCGACCTCGCCGCTACTCGCTCAGGCCGCGGTCCTGCTCGACACCCGCGAGCTGGTAGCACTTGCTGACCAGGCGCTGACGCTCTGGCGCGAAGTGCTCGGCCCGTCGGCGGCGCTGCAGTTCATCGTATCGGTTGCCGACCTCCCGGAAGGAGAACTCGGCCGCGCCTGGATCACGCAGCTCGATGCCGCGGGCGTGCCGATCGAGGGCCGCATGGTCATCGACTGGAACGCGGCTGGTCACGGCTGGTTCATCGACGAGACGCCGCTCGATGCGGTCGAGTTCGGCAACCCGACCTCGGCGGCCACGGGTCGCTACGATCTCTTCAGCGTGCTGGCGCACGAGCTCGGTCACGTGCTCGGCTTCATGCCGGGTTACGAGGGTTTCGACGGCCACGTCGAGAATGGTGCCGGCGGCACCTTCTTCAGCGGCGATGGCTTCGCAGTGATGCTGACCGCCGATGGTGATCACCTGCACGAAGGCGAATACGCCGGTTACCTGATGGCGGATACGGTTGGTCTCGCGGAGCGGCGCCTGCCGACCCCGCTCGAGGCACTGCTGCTGGCGACGGCGCGTGACAGCTCGGTGCCGGCGGAGGACTCAGCGCCTCAGGTGGTAACGATCGGCCCGGCCACGCTCGAGATCGACGAGTTGCCATTCGAGGTCATCAACGGCGATTTCAACGTCGCCGACAGTGCAGCTGCAGGCTTCGGCTGGACCATTGGCGGCGATGCCACGGTGCTGGCCGGCCAGGGTGTGCTGCAGGAGGGCGCGGTGCTGGCAGCGCGCTTCCTGCAGACGGTGATCGTGCCGGAGGGTGCGCGCGCGCTCACCTTCACGATCGTCGACCTCGCCCTCGATGCGCCGGGCAGTGGGCCGCAGGATGCCTTCGAGTTTGCGCTGATCGATCCGCTGGCGCTGGTCCCGCTGTTCGGGGACATCGGCCTCGACGGTACGGACGCGGCGCTCAACATCCAGGCCGATGGCACCCTGTACTACTCGGCGGGCCTGACGCTTGGCGGCGTGCTCGGTAACCAGTGGCCGGCTGACCCGGGCGACCCGATCATCGTGATCGTCGATCTGGCCGGCGCCGGGATCAGCGCGGGCAGCGTCCTCTCCTTGTATTTCGACCTGGTCGGCTTCGGCGCGACCGGCAGCCGGGTCGTGATCGACGATGTGCATTTCGTGATGAGCGAGGACAACTTCGCCCCGCTGGCCGAGGCCGACAGCGCCACGGTGGCCGAGGATGGCTCGGTGTTGATTGACGTGCTGGCCAACGACGTCGACCTTGACGGCGATGCGCTCACGATCACCGAGGTCGGGGTCGCTGCGCACGGCTCGGTGGCGATCGAGGACAACACCGTCCACTACACGCCGGATGCGGACTACTCCGGCACGGATGCCTTCAGCTATACGATCAGCGACGGCGCCGGCGGCACCGCCACGGCGGAAGTCACGGTCACGGTGCAGCCGATCAACGATGCGCCGGTCGTGGCGCCGATCCCGGACTTCAGCCTGATCGCGGGTGCCGAGTTCAGCTACACGGCGAGCGCCACGGATCCGGAGGGCGATGCGCTCAGCTTCCTGCTCGACCAGGCGCCCGCCGGGGCCACGATCGATGCAGCGAGCGGCCTGATCCACTGGACGACCGCGGAGCCGGGCACCAGCGCGCTGTTTGCGGTGACCGCCAGCGACGGCCAGGCGCAGGCCAGCCGGAGCTTCCACATCACCGTGCTGCCGCCCGATGCCGGGAATGGCGTGCCGCTCGCGGTGGCCGACAGCGGCAGTGTGATGGCGGGTGGATCGGTGCTGATCGACGTGCTCGCGAACGACCTGGATCCGGACGGCGATGCGCTGGCGTTGCTCGCGGTGACTGCGCCTGCGCATGGCACCGCAGTACTCGAGGACGGCCAGGTCCGCTACACGCCGGAGGCGGGGTTCACCGGCAGCGACTCCTTCGATTACACGGTGCTCGATGCGGCCGGCGCGACGGCGAGCGCCGCGGTCACGATCCAGGTGCAGCTGGACGAGGAGCCGGTCAACCGGGCGCCGCAGCCGGTCGAAGACAGTGCCGCGCTCGTCGAGGGCACGACAGTCCTGATCGACGTGCTCGGCAACGACAGCGACCCGGACGGTGATGCGCTGCAGATCGTCCGGATGTCGCAGCCACAGTACGGCAGCGCCGTGCTGGAAGACGGTGGCATCCGCTATGTGTCCACCCTTGGCTATCATGGGCCGGATGAGTTCTTCTACGTGGTCGCGGATGCGCAGGGTGCGGAGGCGCTGGCGCGGGTGGCGATCACGGTCGAGTCGGCGAATACCGCTCCGGTCGCGGCGGGTGATCTTGCCAACGTGGCCGAGGACGGTTCGGTACTGATCGACGTGCTCGCGAACGATGGCGATGTCGATGGCGACGAGCTCACGCTGGCGGTGCTCGGATCGCCGGTACATGGCACGGCGGTGATCGAGGACGGCCGCATCCGCTACACGCCGGCCGCCGATTTCAACGGCGCGGACAGCTTCAGCTATCGCATCAGTGACCCGGCGGGCGAGAGCAGCGAGGCGACCGTGTCGGTGACGGTCAACCCGGTCAACGATGGACCGGTGCTGGATCCGGTACCGGACCAGGAACTCGAGCCCGCGGTGCCGCTCGCGCTGCAATTGAGTGCTCAGGATGTGGACGGCGACGTGCTCAGCTGGCATCTGCTCGCCGGCCCGGCTGGCGCGACGATCGATCCGGTGACCGGCCTCGTGCAGTGGGCCGGCGGCTGGCCGGGCTCGCAGGCGCGGTTCATCGTTGCGGTACGCGATCCGCACGGCGCCGAGGCCTCGCGCGCCTTCCTCGTCCGGGTCCGTTGGGACGAAGCGGTGGCGCTGAATGCGCTGCGCGCTGCTTCCCGTATGGAGACGCCGGCCAACAGCTTCGTGTTCATGCCGCAGCTGATCGAGGTGCCGGTGTTGCGATTCGGTTACGGGTTCCAGGCCCTGTCGGGTGCGCCGGGTCCGGCAATGCCGGTGGTGCTGGACGAGGGGGCTGGGCGGATCGTGAAGGAGGTGCGGCTCGAGCCGGATGCGGAGCCGATCCGGGTGCAGCGGCCGGCCGGGCGGGATGCGCGCCTCGTGCTGCGGGTGGAGCGTTTCCAGCCGACGGCGGACGGTTTCGCGGTGCGGTTCAGCGAGCGGATCCTGGGGCGCCTCGTGGAGACGGGCCGGGACGGGAGCATGGCGGGTGCGCCGGAGGTGCTGGTGCTGGGGCCGGACGGGCAGCCGCTGGCGGGGTCGATCCTGATGGATGCGGACGGGAAGGGGTTCCGGTTCGTGGCGTCGGGGCCTCTGGCGACCGGAGCCTACCGGGTGGTGCTGAGGAGCGGGCTGGACGGATTCCACAGCTTCTTCGGCCAGCTGGACGGAGATGGCGACGGCCTGGCCGGCGGGGACTACCGGCAGGGCTTCGAGGTCGGGTCTCAGGCGAGCGCGGCGCAGGCTGGCGCGGCCGAGGCACCGGCGATCGACTTCGGGCGCTCGTATGCGGGGTTTGCACTGGCCGGTACACTGGCGTTCGGTGCCGTGGCGCGGCGCGGCCAGGCTTCCCGGCAGCGGCGGCCGGAGGCCGAATTCATAGCGCCGCGCGACGGGGACGCGACTGCACCGAATGACTCGCTGAAGATCCGCCTGGATTCCTGAAACCGATGGAGAACCGACGATGACCAAGACTGTGACGCCGCCACCGGCGCGGGCCACGACCGCCCCGGCCGAATCGCAGATGAAGCTGAACACGACCAACCTGAAGAGCAGCTACTGCAATATGTGCAGTGCCAACACGACCCGCGAGGAGGTCGTGCTGAATTTCGGCATCAACCAGAACTGGGACCGTGGGGCAGGGGGCGCGATGGACGTCGCCCTAGAGCACCGGATCATATTGAGTCCATTCGCGGCCAAGCGCCTGGCGCAGATGCTTGGTAAGCTGATCGGCGAGTACGAGACCCGCTACGGGGCGCTGGAATAGGGGACAGTCCCCTTTTTGGCCTTTTGGGGACGGGTAGAACTAGAACAAAGGGGAATCGGAGCCTGTGGATGGATCCAGGCCTCGACGAGGGCGGGCCGGCGGAATGGCTGGCTCGATTCTGGACCGACTGCGGTCCTTGGGGCGCCGTGCGGGCTGTCGGCCGGCGGGCCTGGCCGATGAATCGCGCCCGGAATGTTCCCGGCTGCTGTTCGAAGCGCTCGAGCAGCGCGTGCTGCTCGCCGCCGACCCGCTGCCGGCGTTCGTGGTCGCGAGCGTCGACGGCGCGATCAGCGTCCCCGGCGAGACCGACCACTACACGTTCACGCTGGACACCGCGACCCGGGTCCTGTTTGATTCGCTGAGCGACCGTTGGGATTTCAACTGGTCGCTGGCCGGTCCGGGCGGCAGCATCGTTGCCGAGCGCGAGTTCAGCAGTTCCGATTCCAGTAACTTCTCGAACGATCCGGTCCTGCAGCTCGAGGCCGGCCAGTACACGCTGACGGTCGATGCCGACTCGGACGGTACCGGCGACTACAGTTTCCGCCTGCTCGATCTCGACCGGGCGGCCGAGCTGACGGTCGGGGCCACCGAATCGCAGACGCTCGATCCGGCCAACGAGACCCGCGTCTATCGCTTCAACGCCAACGCCGGCGACCGCTTCTTCCTCGATGTCGTCAGTCGCGACGGCGGTTCGGTCTACTGGCGCCTGCTCGACCCGTTCGACCAGCAGGTCTTCCGCCCGGCGTATGTGTACGACGCCGATGACGACCAGGAACTGGCGCCGCTGCCGTATACCGGCACCTACACGCTGCTGGTCGAGGGCAGCGTCTGGGAGGACGAGCCGGCCAGCTACTCTTTCATATTGCACCGCGTCGAGGATCCGGCGACCGCCACGCCGCTGGTACTTGGCGAGCTGGTGCACGGGCGCATCAATTCGCCCGGCCAGCGCCAGACCTACGAGTTCGAGCTGACCGAGCGCACGAGGCTGCTGTTCGACGCGCTGCTCTATAGCGAAATGACCTGGAGCCTCACCGGACCGGGCGGCACTGAAGTCGCGAATCGCGGTTTCGAATATTCAGACGCCGGGTCAATCGCGGACAACCTGCTGCTGGACCTGCGTCCGGGCAGCTATACGCTGACCGTGGATGGCACGGGCGACGCGACTGGCAGCTTCGCGTTCCGGCTGCTCGACTTCGCGGCGGCCGCGGCGTTCGCGCCGGGCACGCCGGTCGAGGCCACCTTCGGCGACGCCGGCGCTGGTCTCGCTGGCCGCCGGCTGCCGTCGGCAGCGCCGATTAGCTACCCGGAAGGTGAGGCCAACCGGGCGCTCGACTTTTCGAACGGCATGCGTGCAGTCCAGGTCGCTGATCGCGACTCGCTGCATGCCAGCGCTGCGCTGACGATCGAAGGC
>SCUD01000173.1 GCA_004297335.1 Gammaproteobacteria bacterium | reverse complement strand
ATCATTTCGTCAACGCTGGCGGAGGACTCCAGTTGCCGGCCCAAAACGAGGCGCGCCACCGAGTCGCCGACGAGAAGCTGATCGACTCCGCAGCGGTCCAGTATTCCGGCAAAGTGATGATCGAACACCGTCACCAGCGTGGAGCATTGCCCCGCACGCTTCATCGCCAGCAGCCGTGCCGGTGTCACCTTGCTGTCCATTCAGACCGCCGCCATCCCAAGGTCGCCTTTGTGAATCGGGTAGCCGGCGATCCGATCATTGGTGATCATGCTGCGGCTCACAGCGTCGATGGTGGCGCATCCCATCAGGATCATGTTCCTGCGGATCTCGGCGTGCAGCAGTGCGAGGAGCTGCCGAACGCCCGCCTCCCCACCGGCCGCCAGACCAAAGACGTGCGGTCGCCCCATCGCGCAGGCTGTCGCGCCCAGCGCCAGCGCCTTGAGCACGTGCATCCCCCTGCGAATTCCACCGTCCAGGATGATTTCGATCTGCCCGCCGACAGCGTCGGCAATCCGCGGCAGCATCTCGATCGGGGTGATTCCGGCATCGAACTGGCGTCCGCCGTGGTTCGAAACGATGATGGCGGAGGCTCCGATCTCGACCGCCCGGCGCGCATCCGCGACCGAGAGAATTCCCTTGACGGCGAACGGGCCGCCCCAGGCCTCGACCAGCCTGCGCGCATCCTCCCACGTCACCGACGGGTCGAGCTGGCCGCCCAGGAATCTGGCCAGCGTCGTGATGTCCTGCCGACCCTCGGCCCGATTCTCGAGATTGCCCATGCGCAGGCGACCACCCCGCAGCAGCCCGAGCGTCCAGGCCGGGTGCGCCGCGAAGTCGAGCAGGGTCTTCCAGCCGAAGGCCGGCGGCACTGTCATTCCCGTGCGCAGGTCGCGTTCGCGCATGCCCGGCACCGGAGTGTCCACCGTGAGGCAGACTGCCGCGTAACCCGCCCCTTTGCAGCGTTCGATCAGCTCGATACTCAGTCCCCGGTCACGGAACACGTACAACTGGAACAGTTTCGGGCCATCCGCGGCCGCGGCAATTTCCTCCAGGCTGAAGGTGGACCCCATGGATACGCCGTAGAACGTACCCGCCGCCGCGCAGGCTCGCGCCACCGCCAGCTCGCCACGCCAGTGATACAGGCGAGCCGTGCCGGTCGGTGACAGCAGCAGTGGCATGGCGATCCGCTGCCCGAGAACAGTCGTGGCTGTATCGACCGCTGCAACATCGACCAGCGCATTGTGAGCCATGCCGATCTCGTCCCAGGCCAGCAGGCTCCTCCGATAGGTGTGCTCGGATTCCGCGGCACCGTCCACGTAGTGAAAGATCGGCGCGGGCAGTCTGCGCCGCGCCAGCGTCCGGAAGTCGTCGACGTTCAGGCAGTCGCGCAAGCCGCGAACCCGGTATCTCACGTCAGTTCGGCATGTACCAGCCGCCATCGACCCCAAGCACCTGCCCGGTCTGGTGCCCGCCAGTCACTTCGGAGGCGAGGAACAACACGGCGTGGGCAGAATCAAAGGGATCGCCCATCCTGCGCAACGGGATCGTTGACTTGAACTGCTCGCCAATGGTCTGGAACTTCGCGGGATCGCTCATGAAGTCGTTGAAGCAGCTCCCCTTGCTGACGAATTCCGGTCCTGGCGGCGGCGTCGGGCCGGGCGCAACGACATTCAACCGGACCCCGTACTCGCCAAGTTCCAGCGCCAGTGTGTGATTGAGGTAGATCAGCCCGGCCTTGCAGGCGCCGTACAGCGGCTCGATCGGCGTCGGCTTGCGGCCCATCACACTGCTCACTGTGATGAAGCAGCCACGTCGCTGCTCCTTCATGATCGGCAGGATGATCCGGTAGGCGATCAGCACGCTGCGGAAATTGACGTCGATGATCCGGTCCCAGTCCGCCGGGTCGATCTCGAGAAAAGTCCCCAGCAGGTCCCACGCAACCCCGTGATAACAGACATCGATCGGGCCCAGCTCCTGCGCCCGATCAACCACCCGCTGCACGTCCGCCCATTTGGTCGCGTCACAATGCAGCGCCATGGCCCGGCCTTTATTCAGCTGCTGAGCCTCGTCCACGATCCTCTGCGCGGCATCCAGATCTCTGGCTGCGATGAGGGTATTGGCCCCTTCCTGAGCGAAGAGCAGTGATGTCGCGCGGCCGATGTTGGAATTGCCTCCGAACAGCAGCACGTTCTTGCCTGCGAGCCCAAGATCCATGTTCGCTCCTCTCCTTCGTCTCAGTGCGGCATGTACCAGCCGCCGTCCACCCCGAGCACCTGTCCGGTCTGGTGCCTTCCCGTCACATCGGAGGCGAGAAAGAGCACCGCGTGGGCCGAGTCGTAGGGAGTGGCGAGCTTGCGCAGCGGAATCGTGGCCCGAAAACGCTCGCCCACGGACTCAAGCATGTCGCGATCGAACATGCCGAAGCAGCTGCCCCGGCTGATGAACGCCTCACTGGGCGGGGGCGTCGGACCCGGGGCCACGACGTTGAGACGGACCCCGTACTCGCCGAGCTCCAGTGCCAGCGTGTGATTGAGGTAGATCAGCCCGGCCTTGCAGGCGCCGTACAGGGGCTC
>SCUD01000172.1 GCA_004297335.1 Gammaproteobacteria bacterium | reverse complement strand
GGGTATCCGGAATCTGGTGTGGGGTTAGGGCTTTCGGGCTTTTGTAACACTCACTTCAAAAAGCGGATTTTGGTGTTGGCTCTGAGGGTGTGCGTGTTATAGTAAAAGTCGGATTTCAGTGTGGGCTCGCCCAAGGTGCTGAGTGACCGACTTCCTCCAATTGCGCAGCCTGAAGACGCTTGAAGTCCTCAGCAGTGAAGACCGATACGTCGTCAAAGCCGAAGGCGTATTGAGTTGGACGACTTGCCCGTTGTGCCGGAAAGGGCGCTTGCACGGGCACGGCTCGCAGGAGCAGTCATTCCAGGACACGCCTTCGCACGGCAAGCCTGTGGAAGTCTTCATCCAACGCCGCCGCTATCGCTGCACAGGCTGCGGCAAGACCTTGTTCGAGCCGGTGGCCGACTTCGATGGCAAGCGCCAAGCCACGGCCCGCCTGGTGCGTTATATCCGCGAGCAGAGCTTCACTAAGACCTTCGCCGCCTTGGCTCGTGAGGTGGCGCTGGACGAAAAGACGATCCGCCATGTCTTCGACGACTTCGTCGAGGAGATCGAGCGCACGGTCAAGTTCCGGACGCCTCGCATCCTCGGGATCGACGAACTGAAGATCATCGGCCAGTACCGGGCCATGATCACCAACGTCGAGCGCAAGACCGTGTTCGACCTCCGGCCCAGCCGCGCCAAGGCCGACCTGCTGCCCTATTTCCGCAACTTGCGGGACAAGGACACCATCGAGTGGGTGGCGATGGACATGTACGCCGTTTACAAGCAGGTGGTGCGCGCCACGCTACCGCAGGCGCGGATCGTGGTCGATCGCTTCCATATCCAGCGGATGGCCAATGACGCCCTGGAGAAGCTGCGCAAGCAGATCCGCAAGGGCATGCCGGCTCGGCAGCGGCTCAAGCTCAAGGACGAACGGTTCCTGCTGCTCAAGCGCCAGCACGACCTCGCGGCTGCGGACATGCAGCGTGCCATGGCATGGTTCTCGCAGTTTCCCGAGCTTGGGGAGGCGCATGCCCTCAAGGAAGGGTTCCTGTCGATCTGGGACCACAAGACTCGGGCGGATGCCGAAGCGGCGTGCGCCAAGTGGCTAGGCAACATCCCCTCGGAACTGGCGGGGACGTTCAAGGAGCTGACCACTGCCGTGCACAACTGGCACGACGAAATCTTCGCTTACTTCGAGCAGCCCATCACCAATGCCTATACTGAATCCGTCAACCGACTGGCCAAGGACATGAACCGCATGGGCAGGGGCTACAGCTTCGAGGTGATCCGGGCGCGCATGCTCTACGACACCAAGGCGCGCAAGGACGGGGCCGTGGTCGAGACGGTGCTGGTCGACGGCGACCTGGCATCAACGAACTTCGAGTTCCAGCGGATGACCATGACATCAATCCGCAAGAAACAGGTCAGGCGCGTCGTCGAGTATGGGCCTTACATTCCGACGTTGGTACGGCTGCTCGAAGAGGGGCACTTCGAGTAGTCCCCAGGGAGTTGTGCAATGGACTACGCTCGAACTTGGACTTGCGATTGAATCGATGAAGTATCGGCCTCTGTCCAGTCGCTACCCCGCGCAACAAGACAGGTGTTTCACATCCTTTGTGAAGGTCTGTGCCGTGAGTTTCAGTCCCTCAACCATCGTGAGATACGGGAACAACTGATCGGCCAGATCCTCGGCGGTCATTCCGACGCGGATCGCCAACGCCGCCGTCTGGATCAGCTCACCCGCCTCCGGCGCCACCGCCTGCACGCCAATCAAGCGGCGTGAGCCTTCCTGGATGACGAGCTTTATGAAGCCGCGTGTGTCGAAGTTGGCCAGCGCTCGCGGCACGTTGTCCAGCGTCAGCGTGCGGCTGTCGGTTTCGATGCCGCGCAGGTGCGCCTCGGCCTCGGACAGCCCGACCGTGGCGACCTGCGGATCGGTGAACACCACCGCTGGCATAGCGGTCAGGTCCAGCGTCGTGTCGCCGCCGGTCATGTTGATCGCCGCACGGGTGCCGGCGGCCGCCGCGACGTAGACGAACTGCGGCTGGTCGGTGCAATCGCCGGCCGCGAAGATGCCTGACACACTCGTGCGCATGCCGGTGTCGATGACGATGGCACCCTGCGGATTCACTGCCACGCCTGCGGCTTCAAGGTTCAGGCAGCCCGTGTTGGGCGTACGCCCCGTGGCAACCAGCAACCTGTCGGCGCGCAGTTCGCCGTGCGGAGTCGTCAGCACAAACTCACCGCCGGAATGTGCCACCTGACTGGCTTGGGTGTGTTCCAGCACCTCGATGCCTTCGGCCCGAAACGCGGCGGTGAGCGCTTCGCCAATGGCCGGATCCTCGCGGAAGAACAGCGTGCTACGCGCCAGGATCGTCACCTTGCTGCCGAGCCGGGCGAACGCCTGCGCAAGTTCGACGGCCACCACTGACGAACCGATGACGGCCAAACGCTCGGGGATGGTTTCGCTAGCCAACGCCTCGGTCGAGGTCCAGTAGGGCGTGTCCTTGAGGCCGGGAATGGGTGGTGCCGCCGCGCTCGCGCCGGTGGCGATCAGGCAGCGATCGAATGCGACCGTACGCTCGCCACCATCGTGCAATGCCACCACAAGGTGTTGACCGTCATGGAAGCGGGCCTCACCCCGGAGCACAGTGATGGCTGGATTGTCGGCCAAGATGCTTTCGTACTTGGCGTGGCGCAGTTCCTCGACGCGCCCCTGCTGCTGGGCCAGCAGCTGTTCCCGCAGGATCGAAGGCGCGACCGGAGGCATGCCGGCATCGAACGGGCTTTCCCGGCGCAGATGCGCAATGTGCGCGGCGCGGATCATGATCTTCGACGGTACGCAGCCGACATTGACGCAGGTGCCGCCGATCGTGCCGCGCTCGATCAGCGTCACTCGGGTGCCTTGTTCGACGGCTTTGAGTGCCGCCGCCATCGCGGCGCCGCCGCTGCCGATGACGGCGACGCGCAAGGTGGCCTCGCCATCGTCACGTAGGCTATTGCTGGCGTCAGCTGCCTGGATGGCTAGTGCCTGGTAACCGAGCGCCTCGACGTGGCGCGCCAGCGCTGCGCCGGGCATGCCTGCATCCACCTCGATGTCGGCCCACGCCTCGGGATAGGAGACGTTCGCCCGACGCACGCCCGGTACCGTCTCCAGTGCCGTCTTGATGTGCTCGGCGCACGAGGCGCAGGTCATCCCGCCGATCGACAGGGCGATCGTGTCAGTCATGCGGTCGGCGTCCTTACGGCTTGACGGTGGACGGATAGCCGGCGTTCTTCGTCGCCTCGGTCAACGCGGCGACTGTCGTCTTGGCGTCGTCGAAGGTGACGACGGCTTCGCGCTTCTCGAAGCTCACCTCGGCCTGCTGCACACCGTCCGTCTGGGCCAGCGCCTTCTTCACCGTAATCGGACAGGTGACGCAGGTCATGCCGGGCACCGACAGTGTGACGGTTCGGGTCGCGGCCCACGCTGGCATGGTCAGGGCGAAGGTCAGAACCAATAGGGCGATCAGTTTCTTCATGGGACTCTCCGATCAGTAGAACAGCGGAACGACGTAGGGGAAGGCCAGCGCCACCAGCACCAGAGCGGCCACAACCCAGAACAGCACCTTGTAGGTTGTTCGGGTCTGCGGCACGGCACAGACCTCGCCAGGCTGGCAGGCCTGCACGGGGCGGAAGATGCGGCGCCCGGCGAAGAACAGCGCGACCAGCGCCACGCCAATGAAGATCGGCCGATACGGCTCAAGCGCCGTCAGATTGCCGATCCAGGCGCCAGACACGCCCAAGGTGATGAGCACCAGCGGGCCGAGGCAGCAGGTCGAGGCCAGAATGGCCGCAAGGCCACCCGCCGCCAAGGCGCCGCCACCGCTTCCTGGTTCAGCCATATATGTGCCTCCACCGGATCTCGATGCGCTAACCTTACTCCCGTACTCAAGTACGGAGTCAAGCGCAATGGCGAGCAACCAGGACTCGCTGACCATCGGAGCAATGGCACGGGCTGCCGGGGTCAACGTGGAGACGATTCGGTTCTATCAGCGCAAGGGCCTGCTGGCGGAACCAGATCGCCCGGTCGGCGGCATCCGCCGATACGTGAGCGCGGACGTGGCACGGCTGCAGTTCGTGAAGGCGGCTCAGCGGCTGGGGTTCAACCTCGACGAGGTCGGCCAGCTGCTGAAGCTGGAGGATGGGACGCATTGCAGCGAGGCCGCCGAGCTGGCCGCGCTGCGGTTGGCCGACGTCCGATCTAAGCTGGCCGATCTCGCACGGATGGAAACGGTGCTCTCTACGCTGGTGGGCGAATGCCAAGCGGAGCACGGCAACGTGTCCTGTCCGCTGATTCATGCCTTGCACGAGGACCGCACTGTTTAACCGCACAGCTCGTTCCATTGCACCTCAAACCCCTTTCCGTATCCCGACTTGTAATGGCGTGCAGTTCAAGTCGGAGCAAGGTGACCTAGCCACTGATCGCTTCCTTGCATCGACATGCGCCGGCAGGCAAAACCCACACCGAAAGTTAAAGGCGGGCAAGCCATCGAATGCAGGAACCTACAGGCGAGAGATGTCAGGCACGAACAGGTTAGTACAGGCTTCACACACCAAAATCCGGATACCC